>DUWJ01000187.1 GCA_012842765.1 Bacillota bacterium
AGGATCACCTGCTACAGGCCTACCTATATACTTCATGTGGACCCGAATCTGGTGTGTTCGACCTGTCTCCAGCTCAATCCCGACCAGAGTATAGTCACCAAACCTCTCCAAAACAGTAAACCTAGTCACCGCCGGCCTTCCATCGGGCCTCACAGCTCGCTTCTTCCTGTCTACGGGATGGCGCCCCAAAGGCGCATCAATGACCCCGCAGTCCTCCCGGATGTTCCCCCGCACAATAGCAATGTAATTGCGGTCTATGTCGCCCGATGCCAGCTGCGACGCGAGAGCAAGATGCGTTGCGTCGTTCTTTGCCACGATAATTGCGCCCGATGTGTCGAGGTCAAGACGGTGGACTATCCCAGGCCTGAGCTCCCCTCCAACCGTCGACAACTGAGTGCCCCTACCGAGCAGAGCATTGACTAGAGTGCCAGTAGACCTGCCCACACCGGGATGAACGACCATCCCCCGGGGTTTGTTGATCACCATCAGGTCATCATCCTCATAGATCACATCGAGGGCGATCGACTCAGGCGCGGGAACTCCCTGGCACAGGGGTTCAGGCGGCGGAACTCTCACTTCGACAGCATCGCCAGCACGGACGCGATAAGAAGAGCGTGTTTCGACCAAGCCATTAACAGTGACTCGTCCATCCGAAATAAGCTTCTGAATATAGGAACGCGAAGGAGCAACTGACTCCTTCGCGAGATACAGATCGAGCCTTGTGCGATCATCAGCCTCCCCGGGACTGAAGAACAGAACCTGCATCATCTACCCTCGCACAGACGATTTCGACACTGCGCCGTCAGTCGAAGCCTCGGCGACCGACTCGGGATACTTCGACTTCACATATACCATGCCAAATCCCAATACCGCAAGGACGATGCATAGCATTTGGGTGGCCGTCAACGGAGCAAAATAGTCGCGAACCCCGACTCTCCAGAACTCAACTATAAACCTAGCAACAGAGTAAAGCCCTATATACGCCCACATTACTTCGCCTTCAAAACGCTTTCTGCCTTCCCAAGCCCGAAGAATGAAGAAAATAATGACACTGTAGATTATCGCGTAGATCTGCGTAGGATGCCTAGGAGCTCCGTCCGTTCCGCATGCCAAAGCCCATGGAAGATCCACCGCAACCTTCCCGTAGCAGCATCCATTGAGAAGACAGCCTAGCCTTCCTATGGCATAGCCAATTGCTATAGCGGGCGCGACCACGTCAGCCAATTTCCCCAAAGGAATCTCGCGCTTCTTGGCCAAAAGGACCCCTGCGAGCACCCCGCCTGCAAGCCCGCCAAAGAAGGAAAGCCCACCATCGCGCATCCACAAGATGCTGACGAGATTGTCGAGATAACTGGTGATATTGAGGAGCACATAGAAAATCCTGGCGCCCAGAATCGACGCAATGCAGGCGTACAGCGCGAGGTCGATGATATCATCGGGATCTATCTCCTTCTTCTTGCCTTGCCAGATTGCGTAGAGGGCGCTGACAACGAAGGCAACAGCCAAACACGTGCCCCAAGAGTATACGGGAAACTTCCCAACATTAAACAGGATCGGATGCATCAGTTACTCCTCCTTACACTGGGGTCGCGCGCCATACCCAAAAGGATCAGTGCGACTCCCACAACGATGGCGCTGTCTGCCAGGTTAAACACCGGCCAGAAGCCGACGTCGATGAAATCTATGACACTTCCATACTTCACCCTGTCAATAAGGTTCCCGAGCGCCCCGCCCAGCGCCAGCGCCATTCCAAACCTCATCGACCGCCTGTGCCTGGGAATTCTGGGATAGAAAAGCAATATCAGCACCGCTGCGACAATTGCAGCAACAATCGACAATATCTGCTTGTTCTGGAGTATTCCAAACGCCGCCCCCGGGTTGTGCACATTTGTGATCTGCAGCAGCCCGCCAAGGCACTCGATATTGTCCCATGGCGCTATCTGCCTCGTCACAATCGTCTTAGTTATCTGGTCGAGAAGGATAACCCATGCACTTGTCAGGAAAAGCGACACATGCCTCCACCCCAATAATCTCTCTCAAGTCTGAACTCAATTCTAGCACACGAAATGTGCCCCGTAAACACTCTAACATGCCACGCAACTACTAAAACGAATCCACGTCGCCAGAGTTCCCGGCCTCTTCATCCTGGGGACTGTTGGCAGTGCCATACTCCGCTAGCGCATCCCAGATATCCTCTCCGTGGATGCCAGGGTCGTCGTAGGCGCGGGCAGGATCCCTGCCGCCGAACGGAGGCCTCACAACTTCTTCCTCGATAGGCCTAGGACCGCTTCTTCCGGAAGGTGACAGAGAATCGGCTTTGCACTGAGCGCAACTGGTCGTCCACGGTATCGCGTCGAGGCGCTCGGGAGGAATATCCCGACCGCACTGGTCGCATTTGCCATAAGACCCATCCGCGATACGCTCCAGTGCAGATTCTATTTGGGCGACTATATCCCGCCCGTGGTGTATCAAGCCGAGGTTAATAGATCGCATCTCCAGCGCAGAAGCGCTATCTGCCGTGTGATTATCGTAACTCGAAAGCTCGCCGCTCCACTCCGATTCTGGCGTGTCGAAACCCGCAGTCTCCTCAACATCCCGCACCCTCGATTCCGCCTGCGCCTTCAGTTCGATAAGCCTGCTCTTGCACGAATCGATCTTTTCGGGTTCCATCTGCGCACCTCCCGCGTCATACGCCGCTATCCTTCACTATTTTGACGATCTTGGCGATTAGGTTGCCTATGATTGGAATATTAAGCGAGATGACAACGGAAAGTGCATATAGGAATAGCGCGGTAAGGACGGACGCCCCTATAGCAATGCCGAATCCCCTAGCCATTCCAGCAAGGAAGTTCGACCAAATGACCCGCCGCGGATTGCGCATAAACTCGACATACTCCGCAACGCTAGAATCCTCGAGGCGCCGAGAGAGCTGCATGATTTGGGACATGAGGGCCCTGACTTCGCCCGGCCGCCGCTTCCTTCGCACAGATCACACCTCGCGAAGGATATAGTGCCCACGTCCGAACGGTTTTACTCGTATTTTCTTGTAACTCCCCCCACGAACCCCTCCGCATCCCGGTGCGTATCCTCTAACATCTCGAGATAGGCCTCGAGCATTGCCTTGAACCTGGCCCTCGCAGCGGCCTCCTGAGCGTAGAGATCCTCCAAACGTTTCTGCTGAGCACGGACCCTCTCCTCCGTCCGATCGAGCACGGCAGCAGCTTCCCTCTCAGCATTTTCCACAATGAGCGAAGCTTTTTCCTCCGCGTTGCGCCTAGCATCTTCAGCTGCCTTTTGAGCCATCAGAAGAGTCTGTTTAATCGTTTCAGCTATGTCCTCATCGCGTTCTTCCGGCTCATACTGGGCCTGCTCGGAAAGGAGTCGCAGCTTCTCCTTGAGTTCAGCATTTTCGCGGTACAACTGATCGTAGCACTGTCCCACCAGATCGAGAAAATCATCGACTTCCGCTGCATTGTAACGCCCAAATTTCGTTTGGAACTGCTTAGAATGGACTTCAAGTGGCGTAAGCATTCCGACCCTCCTCTCAAGAGAATGGCGCGTTTGCCGAATAACGTGTCAACATGAGGGAAACACGCCCTCGCTTGGTTTCCCCGAAAACTTCCTCCACAACAAGCCTGCCTCTCCCGCGAGAGACTACGACATCCCCTTCACTAACCTTGACAGAAGGAGACTGAACAATCTCCCCGTTTACCTTGAACCTGCCCGCCTTGATCTCCTGGGCAAGCCTTGACCTCGATGCCGGAAATCCAGCGCCTGCCACCGCGTCCAGCCTCATCGAAGCCACCGTGGCCCTGATCTTCTTCGGAACAACCCCGGGAAACACCACCTCTGCGGGATCCAGTTCCACCAGTCTGGCGCCTGATCCCTCTAGCTCTCGCTCATTGCTCCCATCCCCGAAGACAGATGCGAGCACCACACCCTGCCACTCGTTGCCCCCATAGAACACGTCTCCGATGTGGTCACGTGGAATGCCCAAGGCCCGAAGCTCGGCAATGGCCGCATCAGACCCGGATCCCCCATCAAGACTGAGCCCGACGCCACGCAGCCCAAAGTAGGATATGCCCGCATTGAAAACCTCGTCGAGATACCCAGAAGGCATAATCACAAGCAGCTTACGCGCCGCACCCCTGTATCCCCCGTAAAATCGAGGCGTCACATCCCCAATTGACGCAAGCACTTCGGCCGCATCGTCCTGCTCGTTCGGATCAATAAATCCCAGCCGCACAGGAACACCTGACTGGGCTGCCTCGCGCGCGGCGCGGAGCACAGCAGAATCGTCGTACATGCAAGCACCTCCATACAACCGGCTCGCAGTGGGAAATGCCGGATATCACGATAACTCGCGCCGCCTAGGCCCGAATATCGCCGTGCCCACCCTGATAATCGTCGCGCCCTCTTCTATGGCCACCTCGTAATCACCGGACATCCCCATGGACAGCTCGTCCATTCTCACGTTGGAAATCGAAAGCTTCCCTAGATCCTCCCAAAGCTTTCGAGCCCGAGCAAAGCATGGGCGAGCATCCTCCGGATCATCAGAATATGGGGCAATAGTCATCAGTCCGCAAACCCGCAGGCGCTCGTATTTCGCCATTTCAAGCAAAGCATCCCGGGCCATTTCAGGCGGGATGCCGAACTTCGTATCCTCGCCGGAGACATTGACCTGGAGAAGGAGATCTATAACGCAATCAGCCATTTCACATCTGCGATTGAGTTCCTCAGCCAACCTAGCGCTATCTAGAGAATGTATGAGAGAGAAAAGCTCCACAGCCTGCTTAGCCTTGTTCCTTTGAAGATGCCCCACCAGATGCCAACTGACATCCGCTTCCACAAGCGGGATCTTCTTTGCAGCCTCCTGCACCCTGTTTTCCCCGAAATCCCGAATCCCTACGGCCACTGCCTCAGCAATCCGTTGAGCCTCGACATTCTTGGTTACACCCACCACAGTAATCTCAGAGGGGTCGCGACCCGCGCGCCCCGCAGCTGCGGCAATCCTGTCTTGAAGTATCCCGAGATTATCGGCAATCGACGACACAAAACCCACCTCATCCTAGGCTACGTATTCTCCGAATTCTAACCTATTCCTCCATACCTTCCCCACCCAGACAGGGAATGTACCGCCGCTATTTCGGCATCCGCGCACTACGGCCGCCATCGCCGAGCTTTACCCTATCTCCTTCGCTCAGGCCAGCGACCACGGCTTCGGTCCCATTTGAACCAATGACCTCAACTTCCTTGAACCTGAACCGGCCAGTCCGAAAAAGATAAACTCCAGTCACCCCGTACTTGCTTGTTAAAGCCTCAATCGGAATCACCGTCCCCGAGACGTAGCCGGTGATGAAGTCGATATCCTCCGACCGGAGACTCGTGAGGGTTGTCGCATATCTATCTAGAGCCACATGGAACGCCCAAGTTCCTTCTCCCATGTCAGGACGGTTCATAGCGCCCATGACAGTGGCAGGAACAGCCTCGAGGGCCAACCGTGGGAACCGAACCCATACTCGCGCGCCGACCGCAGGTACGCATTCCCCAGGAAACTCGGCAAAGACAAGGAGATCAGTCCTGAAGTTCTGGACTTCGCGGAAGACTGCAGAACCCGCCGCCACCAGATCCCCCTCAGCCCGAACGTGAGGAAAGGCATCATAGTCAGCGGGATTAATTAGAAGAAGATCAGGATTGCGCGGGTTAAATATCCCTTCAAGCCCATCCAAATGGGCGCTGATCAGAGAAGCGTCGCAGCTTCGAAGGACAGCCAGCGCGCGTCCTGCCGCCGCGTCAGACTGGCGCTTTGCTTCCGCTATGGCAGCGGCGGCTGCCTGAGTGTCAAAGACGATCCGCTCCACCTCGGCCTCAGCCGCTGCCTCCCGCTTGTGGAGCTGCTCCAGTTCGGAATGGACCTTGTTCGCGTTCTTAGCATCCTTTCGATCCACATACGCCTTGAGTTCCTCTTCCTTGAGCGCAATCTGGACCCTTATAGCGAGCAGACGGTCTTTTTCCCTGCCCTCGCGCAGAGCCGCCTCCTGAACGAATTTGTCCAACTCTTCCTCGATGCGCAGAGCGTTCGCCTCCACAGATGACGAAATCGCTGTATCACGCACCTCAGCAACAGCAGTGCCGGCCGCGACCTTCTCGCCATCCGGTACCAGAAAATGGATTATTCCGCTGATTGGAGTGATTACGACACGTTCATCCCTGACTATTATGGCCTTGCCCCGAGAGGAAAGCTCGATCGAACCGTGGCGGGCCACTGCAGATTCGGAGAACCTGATCACTAGGCCCGGACTGACCATTGCGTAAAGAGAATAGGAAAGCACCGCGACCACAACAACGATCACGGCAATTGCGAAGGACTTCTGCGTGCGCTTAGCGGGCGTCCGCTCTTCCACCCTAGCCCGACGCGGTTCTGGAGCCCTCATGCCAGCTGATGACCTCCCCGCAGCCCCCACCGTCACGCAGACGGCGGGCCGATGCATCGGCCATAATTATATCACAGCCCATGCACGAGAAACTCATCAGCAACGAACGTGCCATCTCCAGTCTGAAGCTGATACACATATCCCGAAAAACCGGTGGACGCAGTCGCGGAAAGGACTCCCAAGGTTCTGAAACTAATCTCTTCGCCAAGAGGAGGAGCATTCTTCCCAAGTCTCGGACGTTCAAGCATGAGAAGCGCGTCTCCGGCCTTGACATCGTTCGCCGCCACGACCACGTCGACCGGGCCCCTCCTCACGTATAGCTCGTGTTCGCCAGTCAGCGAAATACGGCCAAGACGCGTGCGGATGTGGCAGAGCTGCTCACCCTCCCACAGATTGCGCCTGGCCACGCAAAGAAGATCGGTCCAACCCGATCTGCCTAAGATCTTGTATTCCCCAAGATCATCGCCGCCAGCATCGGAATCGAGCATGGCATTGAAGAACACAAGAGCTACTTCCAGAATTCGGCCAGCCGAGTCCTTGAGGAAAACAGTTGTATCCTCGGAAACACAGCCTTGCATGTAACATCGCCTCCAGCAGGCGAAAGTATAACATCAGTGGCACCGTCTTTCAAGGGGCAATCCCCCTTTACTATCAACATCCTTCGTATATATCCTGCCCCTAGATGGACCCGATCAACATGTATGTTATGGATAATATCGGGGTAATACCCTCATTCCCGGTTCACGTAAGGCGCACACGAGCATACCCAGATCAATTATCGCCTTTCTAGGGCATCGCCACCTCAGCCTGGGCTTTCACCCAGTATACTCAGGGTACTTTCGCATAACGGCATTCCCCAGGCGATACCCGGACAAGATTTTGCCTTCATCTTCCCGGGTCTGACTCGCTGACCCTTGCGAGAAATGGCGATAGACCGTTGGGCGGTCTCGACAGCTCCTTCAAGTTTTGATTTGGAATCGGTCTCCAATACTAATCCAATCAAGAGCAGTATTCTTGTAGATGCTACGATCCCAACAAAGGGCCCCAGGATCATGCATTGAAGATGGCGCTAAATGGGGACAGCGATCACAGTGTCAGTCCCGCGTCATCGACGAGGATTACATCTAGGCCGATCTTGCGTATCCGATCCCATTCTATGACCAGCTCCCCCCCGCGCCCCAAAAATCCCAGAACTTTTCCGCCGCTGGGTATCACAAAGCTGATGACTTTGCCTGTGTCCATGTCTATCTCCACGTCGAACATGAAGCCCAGTCTCTTTCCATCGTTGACGCTCACGACTTCCTTGACCCTCAGTTCAGATGCCCGCTGTATCACGTGCGCACCTCCTGAAAACGAAAACTGGCCCTCCACATAGTATGCGGGAGCCAGCTGCAAGGTGCTTGTTCCAGTGGCCTATCTTCATCTCTTAGCTTGATCAAACCTGCTCAGGCCGAGGAGCCTGCATATCCACTCCGGCAATTCCCAGTTGAGTTGCGCAAGCGTAGCACGCTGAGTAGCCCTGGATGCATGATAGAGGGCCGCTTCCTTTTCGGCAGCCGTTGGAGCAAACAGAAGAGACCTCGTTGCGAACTCAAGGCCGATAGGCCTGTTGCCATCTTGCCTAGCCTCTATTATGCATCCCTCTGTCACGTCCACCAAGCAAAGAGGGGGAAACAGAATGCACCACCAGTTTGAGCCGGCAGCCGGCCCTATAGCAGCTGTAAGCGCCAGGTAGCTTCCTGAAGGCAACGATATCTGGCCGTACGATATCGCAGGGAACTGCTCCATACCCAAGGTAACGCGGACGGAATGTGAGAATCCCGCCCGTGCAACAACTTCATTCGCCATTCGTTGGATCCGACCGAGGTTGGCCCGGATGCGCGTTTCAGCCTCATGGGCATCCTTCGCGCTCTCCAGCAAGGAAGAGGTCTCGCCAAGAATGGCGTCTCGAACCGCCAGCTTCAAACAGCTGCTTGCGCTGTCATCTGCCGGTGCCACGACGTGAAGTCTGATCAGATTGGACGTGTTGTAGGCTAGCCTGGCTTCACCCCAAGCCGCATCAGATTGGGCAGCCAGAACCACGGCGCACAGCGTGAAACAGAATAACACTAGTCCACATGTTATTGTTCTGGCGACTATTTCCTTTTTCGTAGTCGGCACCCCCTCTTGGGCTTATGAGACCCGAGTTACATCGATTTTCGCATCTGTCGAAGCGCGTTTTTTTCGAGCCTTGACACCTGTGCCTGCGATATGCCTATCTCGTCCGCCACTTCCATCTGGGTCTTCCCTTCAAAAAACCTTAGCTTGAGTATGGTCTGTTCCCTCGGCGACAGTCTGAGCATGGCCTCTTTTATAGAAATCCCCTCAAGCCAGTTCGCGTCGGTGTTCTTCTCGTCCGATACCTGGTCCATGACGTATATGGGGTCGCCGCCATCATGGTATATCGGCTCAAACAAGGATATCGGCTCCTGTATTGCATCGAGTGCATAGACTACCTCTTCACTTGGTATTCCTAAAGCTGCGGCGATCTCGTTTATCGTAGGTTCTCTTGCAGTTTCTGACATTAACTTGTCGCGGACCTGCAGGGCTCTGTATGCAATATCGCGAAGCGAGCGGGATACTCTGATCGGGTTGTTGTCACGCAGGTAGCGCCGGATTTCGCCTATTATCATCGGGACGGCATATGTGGAGAATTTCACGTTTTGAGACAGGTCAAAGTTATCGATGGCTTTAATGAGCCCCACGCAACCTACCTGAAACAGATCATCAACATATTCGCCCCTGTTGGTGAATCGCTGTATTACCGAGAGCACCAGCCGCAAGTTCCCGTGTATCAGTTTGGCGCGAGCTTCCTTGTCGCCATCGCGCACCGCTTCGAGCAGTTCACGCATTTTTGAGCTGGATAGCACCGGGAGTTTCGAGGTATTCACGCCGCAGATCTCGACCTTGTTAAGCGCCATATCGGAACAACTCCACATTCTCACATTCGTGTTGCTAACAGAAGTATTGCTCCGACAGCCAAGGTTTATTCCGCCCGCATGAACTTAATTGGCGATATTTTCACAAAAAATCGCCCCCACGCGGATCCGCGCAGGGGCAAGCAGCTGGTAAGAATGGACTAGGGTCATTCTACCCTGATCATCTGCCTTCTCAACTTGGTAAGAATCCTCTTCTCCAGCCTAGATATGTATGATTGGGAAATGCCAAGGAGATCAGCAACCTGTTTTTGGGTCTTTTCCGATCCGTCCGAAAGCCCGAATCTCAACTCCATTATCCGCTTCTCCCTCCCCGACAAGCTCGAGAGCGCCTCGCCAAGGAGTCTCCGGTCCACTTCCTCCTCGAGGGCCTGATAAACTAGATCATCTTCAGTGCCGTAGACATCGGAAAGCAAGAGCTCATTCCCGTCCCAATCCACGTTGAGAGGTTCATCGAACGAGACTTCGCTCCGTATCTTGTTGGTCTTGCGCAGATACATCAGTATCTCATTCTCTATGCATCGCGATGCGTAAGTTGCGAGCTTGATCTTCTTCTCGGGGTCAAATGTATTTACCGCTTTGATCAGTCCGATCGTGCCTATGGAAACAAGATCTTCCACGCCGACTCCCGTGCTTTCGAATTTCCTCGCTATGTAGACCACCAGGCGAAGATTGCGTTCCACAAGTTCACTTCTGACGCAGATATCTCCGGTCTTCAGCTTTTCCATGAGAAATGCTTCTTCATCCAGGCTCAGAGGAGGGGGAAGCATTTCGTGACTCCCAATATAGCGGACCTGGGAGTCCTCAACAATTACGAACCAACCAATGGCCTTGATTATGAAGAGCCGAATTGCCCACATGATGCTCTCTAACCGCTTTCTCATGAACAAGCCTCCCAGGAGCGCTCAACCCGCGGTGAGGATCTCGGGGTTGAGCAGCGCGCGGTATTTTCCGTTAGAACACAAGCTAGCGTTATGCACGCAGATAATGGCCCTATCTGTCGAAATCTCCTTCTTTCCGTCTATCACCCTAACTTCACTCGGCCGAAACCCAACCATAAGCCCTCTGGTCTGCCCCACAGAAGAGTAAGGCACTGCCCTGAAACGTGTTGACCATGGAGACTCCGCAATTGCGGCAGCTGCCGCCGCAAAATCGCCGTCGCTAATCTCCAACATAGCCTTGATTGTATGAGGCAGGATAGGCTCAATAGCGGAGTATTCCACGATTATTGCCGGAACGCCCGATATTGGGTCTCTCAGAAGATTCCCGGTGTCTATAAGAGCTGTTAGCGAGACTGAATACCGGTCGAACCTTATCGAGATAGGCACGTAAAACAAGCCCTCCCGCATTCCGCGATGGACTGCCCCCCATCCCGCTTCGGCCACTAACATCACCGTGGCAACGGATGCAATGAAAGACAACGGTCTGCTGCCGCCAGCAGCGGAATAAGCCGCCGTAGCCGCACCACCTGCCATAACGGTGAGGAGGTATCGGTAGAAGAGGGCGACGATGAGCTCGCGCGCGTCCATTCCAGGAAAGGCAATGACCAATGATGCGCCAGCGGCCAAGAGTGCAACGGTCAGTGACATGAGCGATGACAGGATTATGATCCCGAGATCGGAGAGAATCACAATGGCCACAAATGATGAAGCAGATAGTACGGAAGCTCGCATCAGTTTTGAAGCGCGTGTTGAACGCCTGCTTATCTGCCCTACTGCCCATAAAGTCAGGAAATCCAGAACAAATGTTCCTCCCGCAAGAAGGAGCAAAGAATCCAGGTATATGCGGATCATACTCTACGCCCCCTCATTGTATGATTGTATGCAGTTGATCCCCGGATTCTTCTCACAATGTGAATGTAGAAGTCAAGGAAGGCTCTGTGTGTTGAAGTGTAACACTGCGCTCCGTCGAACCGTGTCGGGTTGCGCCGACAGGACAAACGAATGATTCCGGTATTACGCAAAACTGCCTTGCCCACCATGCACTGAACAAGCTGCAGGCGGGGCAGTTGGACATCTTGTTCAATTCGTCTGAAATGATCATACAGCTAGGCCTCTACTTGAAGCCAAGCCCTGTAGCCAAACGCAAATTGGCACGGCTTCGGAGGCCCGTCCGCTCCCGGCTCCTGTACAGCTGAACGCGGGGCGCCCCTGCCTCCTGGCAAATCAGCGCCCCGCTACACGAACTCTCCTCATTTCAATCTGCTCCGGTTCTACCTTGCCCGTCTCAGGAACGGAGGAATATCCAGATCGTCGCTTCCAGCGAGAGGCTTGATCTGGACTCTATCAGTCCTGGCCTTCAGAGGCTGCTCCGCCTGTTGAACATCGAATCCAGTAGCGATAACGGTCACCTTAAGCTCGTCCCCCATTGAATCATCAATGACTGCGCCAAAGATGACAAGCGCATCCGGGTCGGCAGCCTCCGAAACTATCTCTGCTGCCTCGTTCACCTCAAATAAGCCCATATTTGAAGACCCAGTAATGTTCATGAGAACGCCCTTCGCCCCGTTTATGGAAGCCTCCAAAAGCGGGCTGGCCGTGGCGGAGCGAGCGGCTTCTGCAGCGCGGTTTTCTCCGCTTGCAATGCCTATCCCCATCAATGCAGAACCCGCGTCAGTCATGATAGTCCTTACGTCCGCAAAATCGAGGTTTATCAGTCCCGGAACGGTTATGAGGTCTGAAATCCCCTGCACTCCTTGGCGTAGCACGTCGTCCGCAATCCTGAACGCATCGAGCATCGATGTCTGGCTCTCTGCAACCTGCAACAACCTATCATTGGGTATGACAATAAGGGTATCGACCTTATCTTTCAGCTCTTCCGTTCCGTGGTCCGCCTGCGCCATTCGTCGCCTGCCCTCAAATGAAAACGGTTTTGTTACAACGCCCACTGTGAGAGCGCCTTGTTCCTTAGCGATCTCGGCAATCACCGGGGCAGCTCCGGTACCTGTGCCCCCGCCCATTCCACACGTGATGAACACCATGTCTGCGCCATCCAGCGTTTCTGCAAGCAAATCTCGGCTCTCTTCAGCCGCCTTCTTACCAATCTCGGGATTAGCGCCGGCTCCAAGCCCTTTTGTAAGCTTTTCGCCTATCTGGATCTTCCGGGGCGCATTAGACATGCGCAGGGCCTGGGCGTCAGTATTTAAGGCCACGAATTCGACACCTTTTAATCCTGCACTTATCATCCTGTTGATGGCGTTACTCCCGCCCCCGCCAACCCCAACCACTTTGATGTTGGCCAACTGGTCAACCTCAAGCTCTAGTTCAAACACCTCGCATCCCCCTTGCCGCTCGCCTCACGAGGAAAATATATCTCGAAACCATTGTCGCACTTCGCTAGCGAAACCTCCGGACTTTGGCCGCCGGCCGTCTGCAGAGGGAATCACCGCAGATTCACTCCAAACAGATTTGACTAACCCCACCGCAGTAGCGTATTGAGGGTTGTCCAACGCTTCCTCAGCTCCATATACCCCTACAGGAACTCCGAGGCGCGCAGGAAGCCCCAGAACCTCCTGGGCAACCTCGACAACACCCTGCATCACAGAAGCGCCGCCTGTCACGACTACACCCGCTGGCAGCAGATCCCTGTATCTCGCGCGATCCAGTTCATCTCCGACAAGCTCCATAGTTTCGGTAATTCTCGCCTCAATAATCTGACAAAGCTTCTTCCTGGATATGTTCGTGTCCGCTCCGCATGATTCGTTTTCGCCAACCATGTCGGGAAGGGCCGACCCGTAGTTCAGCTTCAATCCCTCTGAATAGCCCACGGGCAATCTCATAACCAACGCAATGTCGTTAGTGACGTGGTTACCCCCCACAGGAATAGATGCAACATGATGCACGCCACCCTCAATGCAGACTGCGATATCGGTGGTCGCCCCTCCCATATCGATCACCAGGGCGCCCTGTTCCTTCTCAGACAACGTCAGAACCGCCTCGGCAGCGGCTATCGGTTGAAGTATGACATGTTCAACTTCCAGTCCAATCCGCCTCGCGCTCCTGTGAATGTTCTGTATCGCAGTAGCCGACCCAGTGATAATGCTGGCGTCGACCTCCAACCTTATTCCCGTCATCCCCACAGGCTTGCGTATTCCCGAGCATCCGTCTATCACGAATTCCCTTGGCAGGACGTGCACCACTTCTCTGTCTGGCGGAATCGCAACGACACGGGCAGCCTCCAACACGCTATCGACATCCTCCTGGGTTACCTCCCGATCAGACCTACCGATAGCTACTACTCCTCTGCTCGCAATAGAAGAGACATGCGTGCCTGACGCGCTCGCCAGCACTGAAACAGCCGCGCACCCTGACATTTCTTCAGCATGTGCCACGGCATCAGCAATGGCGGCAGCCGCCGAATCCATGTCAACTATGACTCCACGGCGCAGTCCTGCAGACGGACCACTGCCTACTCCGATAATGTTCAAGTTGTAGTCTTCATCTCTTTCACAGACGACCACGTGTATCTGGTTCGAGCCAATGTCAAGCCCTACTTTGATATCGTTTTTGCCCAATACAGTTCCCCCCGCCGACTCCACCTGACCCTCTCGCTTTGTTGCATGATTCTAGAATCGTACCCACTTACCCTCTATCATAGCGGGAGATTTGGAAGAACCACAACCCCCCTCAGTCGATCTCCTGACGTTAGCAAAGAAGACGCCAGTCCCAAACGCATACTCCGATCGCTTATCTCGATCGGATCACCGGTTTCGCTTCAACTCGCAAATCTATGTAATCTGCCGACATTTCCTGTTCTCTAACTGAAGCCAAGATCGAATCGAGAACCCGCACCTGTGATTCCATGTCCCGGGCGCCGCCAATGAATACCTTGATTCCGTCTGATGTTCTGATTATTATGTCTTCACACGAAGAGACGTCTACCTCGGATATGTTGGGAATCCCCTGTTTGAGCAGGGCGGCGCCTACTCTGGCACCCACAGACACCTCGTATTTGGGGTTCACCGGCTGCCCTACCTCAACCCAAGTCGGAGCAACTCCAACGATGAGAGGCACATCGGGATCGGTGATCGCCTCAGATATGCCTATTGCATACCCTTCTTCATCGACGTCTATAAAATAACCTCCGTATGGGAGATACCCGGCAGTGCTGCGTTCCTCTATTGCAATGCTGATAGTATCAGGAAGGATCCTGTACACTTTTGCCGTACGTATCCTAGGCGTGGCCAAGAGTTTTCTTTCGATCTCACCTGTCGGCACCAAAAACATGTTGGTATTCTCTGGAATACCTGCAATGAGAAGGA
>DUWJ01000188.1 GCA_012842765.1 Bacillota bacterium
AAGGCAGCCTTGAAGCTTGCAGGATTTGATGCGGGCGGACTAAGACCGCCGCTGGTTGAAGCGACCGATGCAGAACTTGGGCAAATAGAAGCGGTCATGGAGTCGCTTGGGCTGATCTAATACAGTGCATATTGGCAGGGTCATACGTGGTGATGGCCTACCAGACGTCAACAGGATCCGCGTTATCTTCACTCTGCTTTCAGTCTTGTAATCAGACAATCGAGCGCCCTATGTCCGTGCACTGGGCGCTCTTTGGGCTTGCTGTTTCGGCAGGCAAATCACCTGTGCGAGGTGTTCGTTTCTGGCCTCGGCTCGTATGAAGTTGATCATTAGATGAAGCGGGGTACTGGCGCGGAGCGATTCCTACGCCTTAAAGCCGAAATCAGTGTCTTCATGCACGGCCGGCAATCATACATAAAGTCAACAGCTACTAAGTGACTCCCAATAAGTTTTTGCGCTATCCGTTAGCCTGTCATCTGATGTCTGCTAGGCGTAGACACGTCTTTGCACCTATGTCGCAGTGCGGTAATTGGTTCGCATTTGTACATCGACAACGTACACAGTCTTGGGGGGATCTTGGCCTTAGCCATAAACGCCCGCAGCACTCAGCCGTGCCGGGATATGATTCACGGGGGAAAGCTAGGATAGATGGTGTAATCGAATTCCCGGTTCGACGCTTGCAGGCAATTATGTTCTTTACAACGACGAAAGCGACGCGTATACGCTCCCGACCGTGAGATCCGTCTGAGTGCTCCGGCAGTCTATGCATTCAACGCACTCATATGAAAGGGCAACTTGGGCCTGCCTTCAAGGAATGTGTCTATTATTTAGTCGCTTTTCGGGCGCGGGTGTCTAAGTTTTAGACTGGTCTGCAAAACCTGCTCGCCCCCGCGGCGAACCTTAGCCGGCTCCACGCCGCACGGCGCTTACTGGGCTTCTAGCGAAGGCTAAACTTTCAAATAAAGACCTCGAGGATCGCGCAGAGATTTGTTGCGGTCTACTTGGAGATCTTCACTCTTCGATAGAGCTTCCTATCCTTATTCCAGTGGTTATACAGAACCAAGGTTGATGCGATGGGTAAGGATGCCATTGAACCCCATTAATGGAGATGCTATAGTAATGTTAGGTTAAGGCAGCCAGCGCTCGAAGGCGCCATACGGCCCCTAGCTGAGTGCGGGCACGCCTCACAGGCAACGCGTTCGTTCGCGTGCATGGGAGAGAATAATGAGTGGAGATGAGTAAGGAATGTGTACACCGATTTATGTGACTTTTCTGATAGTCTTTGCAATGCATCTCTGTTTCACTGCTCAGGAAAACAAGCCTGGCAGGCGTTTTACCAAGCCTTTTCTCATGCCGTTGCTTTTGCTTCTTTACTTGGTAGAGGCCGATGTTGTTAGCATCTGGGTTGTGCTGGCGCTCGTTGCAAGCACTATTGGAGATATCTTGCTGTTATGGTCCGACAATGACAGTTCTTTTGCTGCTGGGCTCGCATCTTTCCTTATCGGGCATGTTTTCTATATTGTTGCCATAATACAGACCATCGATTTTTCAGTTGGGATCCCTTGGTGGTTTTGGGTATCGATCATGCTTTATGTTGCCTATGGATGGTATTTCCACTCAAGGATTTTTTCGGATCCGGGGAAGATGAAGGTGCCATTCATCGTATATGGCGGGGCAATTTCCCTCATGAGCCTTGCTACGCTCCTCAGAGCTTGCACTTTTTCGGGGTGGGGTTTTTGGCTTCCCTTCATCGGGTCGCTTCTCTTCATCGCATCAGATTCGATACTTGCATGTAACAGGTCTAGGGCCAGAATTCCAGGCGCAGAGCTCTATGTCATGACCTCGTACGTGCTGGCGCAGGTTTTCATCGTGATCGGACTTCTGATAGGCTGAT
>DUWJ01000189.1 GCA_012842765.1 Bacillota bacterium
CAACCTTTTTCTTTTCAAAATCAACAACTTTATACTCCATTGACACACGGGACCCCCCCGTCAGATAAGCCGAAAGCTCGATACTATTCTCTCGAACACAGGCAGGTATGCAGCTTTCTCCGATTCGAGACATGCAGCAGTGAGAACAATCACATCAGATCCCCGAACCACCGTGAGTTGGTAAAACCACACCCTATTCCTCACATCAGACGAGTAACACGAAAACCTCGTCAACCAGGAATCCCCGCCGTAAACAGCGCCAGGCACCCCGGGACCGTCTTCCCGGAAATCAGAAAGCCGCGGATCCCCGCCCTGAGATATCCGAGCAGCCGCATTGCGCGCGTACAGCTTAGCGCTTGCTCCCGGTTGCGTTGCCACCACTACATTGACCGAGGCCGCAAAGCCCGTCTTCCGCAGTTCGCCAAAGGCTATGATCGGATATGACCCTACACTGCCTGATTGCCTCTCCCAGTCATCAGGATACCTGAAAACAAACCCGTGCTCGCGGTTTGCATATTCCCTCTCGCCCCCAGCGCTAAAGGAGACTGCAGCGCACGCCAGCACCATTGGGATCGCTACAGCAAGAGCCCGCAAATTGCGGTGCGAACCAACACCCAAATGCAACATGCAAAGGACCTCCCAGCGCTTTTCCAGGTTAGGCCGGGCGTCCGAAAGCCCCAGCCTTCACATCATGATATTCTCCGCACGGTCAAAAACTCCTTGGAGATCACCGTCGAAGACCCGCACCCCGCCTGCATCGCCAAGGTCGGCAACCTTCTGACTGAGAGTGGCCCCATCGGGAGTGATCATGTCAGGCGCCAAATCCATGAGGGGAACAAGGACGAAAGCCCGCTCCCACATCCGCGGATGTGGAATGACCAAATCCTCAGTATCCATAACCAATCCGCCGAAGATGAGGATGTCCACGTCGATAATGCGAGGCCCCCAGCGAAGACTCCTCTCGCGTCCCAAAGCATCTTCGACCGACCGTGTCACAGCGAGGACATCCTCTGGCTCGAGGAGAGTGTGTGCCCGCACAACACAGTTCAAAAAAGGCGGCTGGTCAACAAAGCCCCACGGCTCAGTCTCGTATACGCGGGACACCGCAAATTGTGACAGACCATCAGCTTGCCCCAACATTGCCGCTGCACACCTCAGATTTCCCAGCCTATCCCCGAGATTGGATCCAAGGCCAAAATAGACTGGAACAGAACCATCTCCAGTTTGCGTTCCGTCCGAACGCGAACTCATTCCTCAACCTCCCAAACAGCCCCCGTGCTAGACAAGGAAAGCGCCATCATATCGCTGACCTTCACTCGCGAACGGTCGAAAGCCGCAGCCATCGCCTGCGCAATCGGCTCCGGATCACATTCCGAGTCCATCAAAGCCAATATGGCAGGTCCAGCCCCGCTCACATAAGCCCCCAGTGCCCCGCCGTCGCACGCCGACCGTATGGCGTCGAGCATCCCGGGCACCAACAGAGAGCGGTACGGCTGATGCAGCTTGTCTTCGGTGGCATATCTCAAATTCTCGTAAGCCCCGGTGCACAACGACGCTACGAGAAGCGCAACCCTGCCCACATTGAACACGGCATCAGCATGGAGCACGCTTTGCGGCAGAACATTGCGAGCGATCCCCGTCGAAACCCCGAAGTCCGGAACTGCAACCAAGGCCCCTAGCTCTCTCTGCAGCGGAATCTTGGCCCACATCACGCGGGAGCCGACCAGCGACGAAACAGTCACTCCCCCGAGTATGCAGGCAACTGTGTTATCCGGATGCCCTTCTATTTTGGCGGCAAGGTTAAGCCGGCTTTGCAGATCGATCTCGCTACCGCGGATAACGCCCCCAGCCGTCACCCCGGCCACAATAGCCGCTGCACTGCTTCCGAGACCCCGGGCTATTGGAATCCGGTTCACCGTCGTAACACGAACAGATGGCGGCCTCTCGCCCGCCTCAACGAATACAGCTTCAAAAGCGCGTATCGCCAAGTTCGACCGATCGGTAGGAAGGCCCTCAGGAGACGGGCTTCCATCTTCCGACAGGGTAATAGCCTGAGACTCGCCATCTCCCGCGAGCTCGAATGTTATATCATCCCTAAGCTCCAACGCCATAGCCATAGAGTCATACCCCGGTCCCATATTGGCCGAAGTCGCCGGAGCATGCACGATCACTTTCTTAACAGACATAGGAATACACCTCTTATGATGACTGTTCAAACCCCCAGCAATCCTCTGACAGATTCCACGTCAGCATCGACTACACCTTCTACAGCCCGGCTCCCGTCCTCTGGGGATCGCCCGGCCAGAGAATAAGCGTCGCACGCCATAGCCGCCTCCGGGTCCTTCAAACCATGCCCTGTCAAGACCGCCACAACTCTCTGTCCCTTTTCGAACCGACCCAATCGCGCCATCTTGATCACCCCCGCCACCGATGTGCACGACGACGGCTCGGCAAATATCCCTTCGACCGCAGCCAACAAGCTGTAAGCTTCCATAATCTCGCCGTCGGATACTGAATCTATCAAACCACCAGAATCGTCAGCAGCCGTCTTTGCCCCCGCCCAGCTGGCAGGGTTGCCTATCCTGATGGCGCTGGCAAGTGTCTGGGGATTTTTTACAATCATGCCTAGCACGATAGGAGCGGCCCCGGTCGCCTGATACCCCGCCATACGAGGGCATCGCGAGGCCATCCCCACAACTCTGCACTCGTTGAATCCCTTCCAATAAGCCGTTATGTTGCCTGCATTCCCTACAGGAATCACAAGCCAATCAGGAGCATCCCCCAGCTCGTCCACTATCTCGAACGCAGCAGTTTTCTGCCCCTCGATGCGCCACGGGTTGACCGAGTTCACCAAGACGATGCCGGTCTCAGCCGCCAGCTCCCTCACTATGGCAAGAGCAACATCGAAGTTTCCTCTTATGGACACAATCTGCGCACCGTGGACCCTGGCCTGGGCAAGTTTGCCCGATGCAACAGCGGCATGAGGAATAACGACAATACAGCGCAAGCCTGCCCTTGCGGCATAGGCCGCGGCCGAAGCCGCAGTGTTGCCCGTGGAAGCACAGACCACGACAGGAGCCCCATCCTGCACAGCCTTGGAGACGGCAAGAGTCATACCCCGATCCTTGAAAGAGCCCGTAGGATTCAAGCCTTCAAACTTCAAGTATATCTCAATATCGGCTTCAAGTCGCTGGGCGAGATTGCCAGCGGGCAGGAGGGGAGTATTCCCTTCCAGCAACGTCACTACCGGCATGTCTCGTTCAATCGGGAGATACTCTCTATACTCCTCAATAATCCCTCTCCATGCCCTCAAATAGACCACATCCTTTCCACCGTCCGAATAACTACAACTCGATGGGCCGCGCCAGCAGCCAATGCCACATTACTGCGAAGGCCCC
Organism: Bacillota bacterium; assembly: GCA_012842765.1. GTDB lineage: Bacteria > Bacillota > DTU025 > DTU025 > DTU025 > UBA10085. Next base: position 3,399 of record DUWJ01000189.1, read on the forward strand.
CACGGCCCATCTCCTAGAAGTTCATGTAGAC
>DUWJ01000190.1 GCA_012842765.1 Bacillota bacterium
AGTTCGGCGCGTCTTCCTGTCTTCTTGTCTTCCATATAGGCATGTATCATCATGTTGGCATCGTACTCATATGTCACTTCCACCGGGTATCCTTTGTGCACAGGCCTCTCGAAAAGGAGCTTAGTCTCGCCTATGGCCACACAGTTTTCGGGATCTCTGTCCTCTCCCTGAAGGACGACAAAATCCACGCCTTCCTGCCCATGGGAGACCGTGTAGAAGCGGTCGACAATCCGCGCCGGGATAGGAGTGTTTTTGGCTATCATTATCTGGTTATACAGTTCATTTGTCATCGTATCCATCAGTATGATGCCGAACGAATGAGACGTCACATCGGTGACCACGGTATTTGCAAGCCTGCGTCCCTCCGTAGTCTTGAGGATACTTGCATCTCCACGCTGCCCCATGATGATCCCCGCCTGAATCGCAGCACCTATTGCAACGGCCTCGTCAGGGTTTATGGCCTGGTTTGGCGCCTTGCCCGACATCGACTCGAGCATCTCACGGACCATGGGCATCCTCGTGGAACCACCGACAAGGAGTATGGTGTCTATATCTTTCCATGAGGCTTTGGCGCTTGCCATGACAGACTCCACCAAGAGCCTCGTCCGTTGGAGCAAGTGGCCGGAAGCCTCTTCAAACTCGCTCCGCGTTATCTCATGCGACAGACGCTTGCCTGCAGCACTCACGCTGATCTTCGCAGATTCAAGGGTCGACAGAGTTTTCTTGGCAGACTCGGCGCGCTGCCTCAGGTCCATCTGGTTTTCAAGATCCTCCAGAAGATCAACTCCGTGTTCTTTCCTGAAAGCTTCGTTGACAAGGATCATGATCTGGTCATCGAAATCGTTCCCGCCCAACATGTGATCGCCATCGGTGGCCACCACCCTTATCTCACCGTGCGAGACATCCATGATGGTGACGTCGAAGGTTCCCCCGCCCAGATCGTAAACGAGGATTCTCTGTTTGGAAGCGTTATTGCCCATCCCATAGGCCAGTGCCGCCGCGGTAGGCTCGTTTATTATCCTCAGTGGATTGAGCCCTGCGATCTTTGCCGCGTTGAGCGTCGCTTGCCTTCTCACATCGTCGAAATAGGCTGGAACCGTGATCACAGCATCGGTGATGCCCTCGCCGAGGAGGGCCTCAGCATCCTGAACGAGCTTCTTCAAGATGAAGGCCGAGATCTCCTCAGGCCCGTACTCCCGCCCATCACGGAGAAACATATAGTCTGCATTCCCCATCTGACGTTTGACAAACTCCACGACATTGTACGGATCTGCAACAGCGGCATTTTTCGCCACCCTACCGACGACGACAGAATCATCATCGCCGAAATAGACAACGGAAGGCGTCGTCCGTTCGCCTTCTGCATTTGGCACGATCTCTGCCTTTCCATATTCATTGAGGACCGCCAAAGTGGAGAAAGTTGTTCCAAGGTCAATCCCTACCGCCCGGCCCATCTAGTCATCCACCCTTTCGTGGCCATCCCCGTCCCAGCGGGCAACCGCAACCATCTGATGGCGCAAAACCTTGTCATCCTTGATGAAGCCGTCCTTCATCACTTTGACAACCTTCCCGTCTTCTCCAGGGCTGTTCGCGCGTTCCATCCTTACAGCTCGCTGGCACTGAGGATCAAAGGCGTCCGATTCGCAAGCCATGCGCTCTATGCCGCGCCGATAGAGGACTTCGAGGACCTCTTCGAGGACATATTCAAGGCACTCCCGGGCAACTTCGTTTTCGGGTGCTTGGACATCATCGCGCGAGATGTAGCTCTTGATATTGTCGTATAACAAAAGCAGGTCGGCATAGACCTCCTTCATGCGCCTATCGACGAAATCATTCTTGAACATGTCAAGCTCCTCATAGAGCTTGTTAAAAGCCTTGTCTTTAGCCTCATCATACTCGATCTTCTCCTCGAACATGGCGATGAGAACATCGAGTTTCTCATGAATGCAAGGCGTCTGCACATCCGCAAGACCAATCGTATCATCGTCCATTCTGCCTTGGCCAGCGTCCACTCAGAATTCTCCTTTCCCCATGAGTTGCACATGCTTTTGCGCCCCTATCCCGAACAGGATTGGCAGATCGAATACACGCAGAATCCGGCAACGCACTGCTCACACAGTTCATCATTATCGCAGGGTCCATCGCCTCCTGTCATTTTCGGACCAGGACTAGGCCCAGGGATAGGAAGCGGCGCATCATCTCCGGGATCAGCCGGCCGTGCCTTGCCCCCCATGGTATAGATAAAGGACTCGAGCTCTCCTTCCTGGACAAGCAGGTCTTCTAGGGTAGCGAGAAACGAGTGGCTATGCAGATACATGCCCGCTTGATCGGCTTTGAAGGCTTCCATGAGCAGATCATAAACGAGCTGCCCCAGTCCATGGTCGGAAAGGGTGCGGGTGAAACGTAACGTGTTTTCACGCCACGAGGCGGAATCGCAATTAAAATTGTCCCACATTACAGGGCCTATCGCCAACGACGTGTTCAGAACCATAACTCCATCCTCCGTCCGCCTCCCAAGGGCACTTCACAGATTTCATAACTAGTTTATGGTTTCTACAACCAGCTATGGAATCCTTCACTATTTGCGTCCAAAGGCAAAGCAGAACATGACGGACGCAGGCAGAGTTGCCCATAAATCAGCTGCCTGTTCAACCAGGATGGGTCCCCGCGCTCTTCACTCATGCAGCTTGATCCTCGACAGGCAACGTCTTGGCAATACTCCCTTCCGCCAGACCCGCTAACCTACGTTCATGCTATGGCTGCAGAAGCAAACACCGCTTGAATTTTCTCGCGCTGGCAGTGTACACTTAGAATTGCTAGTCCACAAATTGCCTGAGCAACCACGTGCTCAGGATACGAGGAGGCATGATCATGTTTTCCGAAAACATGCTTGCAGAGCTTAACAAGCAGTATAACTATGAACTATACTCAGGCTATCTTTATATGGCCATGGAGGCCTACTTCCACGGCAAGGGCCTATCAGGTTTCGCCAACTTCTTCAAGGTACAAACTGAAGAAGAACGGGCCCACGCGCGCATCTTCTACGAGTTCATCATTCGCAAAGGTGGGACCATTACCCTTGATTCCATCGAAAAGCCCGAGGCTGACTTCGACAGTCCGCTCGATCTGTTCAAGAAAGCCCTAGCGCACGAGGAGTTTGTCACCTCCAGAATCAACAAGCTGGTAGATATCGCCCTTGAGGACAAAGACCACGCAACCAACAGCTTTCTCCAGTGGTTTGTGGATGAACAAGTAGAAGAGGAAGAGAACTTCCAAGGCATAGTCCAAAAGCTCGAGCTAATCGGCAACGACGTGCACGCCCTTCTGATGCTCGATGCCGAACTTGGGCAGAGGGTCTTCACAGTGCCCGCTCCTCTGGCCCAGGCACAGTAAGGGCCCAAGGTTTTATCAGTTGTCCATCAATTGCGGGCATTCAAAGCTAGAATGAGTTGAGGCACAGCCCGAAGCGCCAATGTGGCCGACATGTTGGCAAAGGCTGTGCCTCTTCCTCTCCTGATCTGCCCTAGGCATATCGGTTGCGCAGTCTGCTAATCGGGGGATGAAACCGATGTGAGAGTGTAGCTGAATTCGATATCAGGCATGATGGTGGATGTGAAGGAGACAACTCCGATACCCTTCTTAAAAACCCTCGTCTCGTGATAGAGGCCATCGGGCATCTCAGGATCAGGAGCAGTATACTCCACCTTGCAGTAGTCCA
>DUWJ01000191.1 GCA_012842765.1 Bacillota bacterium
GCCCAGCGAAGAAAATGCCTTTGGCGGCAGCTCGATGAGAACCTCCTGAACCCTCGTCCATTGCCTTCCAATAGATTCATTCACTTTGGCTGAGATGCTTGGAGGCGCGTCAGAATCGATGTAGGCAAAGAGCCTATCGAGAGCTTTGGGACCGCGGCGAACCAGTTCGAAGAGGGTCTCATCAAAACGGCCGCCTTCGAGCCTGGCCAAATCGGACAGGAGTTCCTGCACACTCCTCAATTTCCTTCATCCCTCCAAGCTATGGCAGCCATGTCGGTTTCCACGTCACAAACCCGAATGCACGTGCCGCATAATAGATACCTGCCACAGCGGCCACCCCTATGGCAGCTGTAACCAAGCCGCGGAGAATCGTTTTCGCCCGGCGGCTCCTCGCCTCCTCCTTGCTCTTTTGCAGCCGCTCCAGGCGCTCTTCTTCCAGCTGCTTTAGTGCGGCTGTTTCCTTGAGGAGGCAAAGCTCATTGTATCTCGCCACTACCTGCCCGCCGTCGAGCCCCACGCAATCCGCGTAATTGCGCATAAAACCCTTGAGGTATACTTCACCCGGTATGACCGCAAAGTCTCCCTGCTCTATGGCCTCCAAGTACTTCGACCTAATCTTGGTCGCCTCGCTCACTTCTTCCAGGCTCATGCCACTGGCCTCGCGTGCCTCCCTAAGGAGCACACCGATTTCGTTCAACGGCAACACCCCCGCGCCCCTCATACTAACCCGCGATTGCCGAGCGCATCTTCAAGATCCTCCTCGGTGATGAGGACTTTCCGCGGCTTGCTTCCCTCATAGGGTCCGACAATGCCGAGCACTTCCATGGTATCTATCAGCCTTGCCGCCCTTGCATAACCCACTCTGAACCGACGTTGTATCTTCGATATAGACGCCTCTCCTGAACTGACGACGAGCCTGACGGCTTCGGGGAAAAGCTCGTCGTCTTCAGCGATGCCTTCCCCCACGCTGCCGGTGGTTTCCACAGCTTTGGCCTCATAAATAGGCTTTCCCTGTTGTTTCAAGTATCTGACCAGGCTTGCCACCTCTTCGTCGGAAATATAGGCGCCCTGCACCCGTATGGGCTTTGGCAGTCCCACAGGATGAAACAGCATATCGCCTTTTCCCAACAGATGCTCCGCGCCTGAAGAATCTAAGATGATCCTGGAGTCCACCTGCGAGGAAACGGCAAACGCTATTCTCGACGGTATGTTCGACTTTATAATTCCGGTCACAATGTCAACTGAAGGCCTCTGCGTCGCAATAATCAGATGAATTCCGGCAGCCCGCGCCATGAAAGCCAATCGAGCAATAGCGTCTTCCACTTCACGCTGGGCAACGAGCATCAAATCAGCAAGCTCGTCTATGATCACGACGATGTACGAGAGAGGCTTCAGCCGTGGCCCCGCAGCCTTTCCTTTGTTGGCTTCAGTGGAGACATCTGAACCGCCTTGCGCGTCCGCCTCTGATCCCTCGATATTTCTGTCTGTGCCGACGTCAGATCCAGCGATATTGGCGTCTGCATCGATATACTCGTCTGCAATTCCCAGACGTACCATCTCGTTGTACTGGCCAATATTCCGCGCTCCGGCTATTTGGAAGAGGCGGTACCTGTTCTCCATTTCCTCCACCACCCATCTGAGGTAGCCCGAAGCCTTCTTCGCATCTGTCACCACCGGAGCTAAGAGATGCGGAATCCCGTCGTACATAGAAAGCTCCACTCTCTTGGGATCAATGAGAAGAAACCTGACCTCATCCGGGGTTGCTTTAAACAGCAGGCTGCATATGATCGAATTCAGGCATACGCTCTTGCCAGAACCAGTGGCCCCCGCAACCAAGAGGTGTAGGAGATCGGCCATATCAGCCACTATTGGCTTTCCAGCAATATCCTTGCCCACTGCAAAGGTGAGGCGGGATTCCGCCTTTTGGAATTCGTCCGACTCTATTACTTCACGCAAGTATATTACAGACCTGTTTTTGCTCGGAACCTCGATGCCCACAGCGGCCTTGCCCGGTATCGGAGCTTCTATTCTGACACCTGCCGAGGCAAAGGCCAATGACAGGTCATCAGCGAGGTTAACGATTTTCGATACCTTGACACCGGGACCTGGTTGGACTTCAAAACGCGTGACAACCGGCCCGGCGCTGATTCCGACTACAGAAGCTTCCACGCCAAAGCTGGCAAGAGTAGACTCCAGCAGTTCGGCCATGGCATGCGGATCCTCCACTTCTTTGCGCGCACGACGCTTTGGCAACGCCTTGAGAATGCTCGTCGGAGGCAAATCGGAAGCAAGTCCATAGTTTATCAGCTCTAGCTGCTCCATTTCATCATGCAAGGACCCGATCGACTGCGATTTTGTGCCCTGAGCAGATTGCCTCGGCCGTGTCTTCGAAGGCGCGACACTTACCTCGTTGGCACCCACACTCGACTCACCTCTGGAAGGCTCGGGCAGATCCTCTTGAGGCTCCATTCGTTCCACGATGCCTGCATCAGGCTCTGATGTCTGGAAGAACTCCTTGAGTCTATCTAGACCCCGTTCTTGAGAATGGGCTCCAATCTCCGGCTCCGGCGCGGTCTTTGCCCGCCTGTCAGCTTCGAGGCAATCGCCTTCTTGGGACTGAAGAGCCGGGTCGGCCCTATCAACGGCAGATTGATCCTCCGGATACGGGGGAGCAACCTCGAACAGTTGAAGCACTATTGCGTCATAGCTTTCTCTGATCATGCTTATGAGAAATGACAAGCCTGTCCATATCGATTTCGCGCCAAAGGTAACAGCAGTTGCAACAGGAACATCTGAAGCAATGGAAAGCCCTGCGATTCCAAGGGCTATTGAGATAATCACCGAACCCACAAATCCAAAAAGCCTGAGAAATACCCAGGCACCGGCAGCGCCCACAAGCCCTCCTCCTACGTCTGAATGCGAATCGGCGACGTATTGGGAAAAAGGAAGCCTGAGAGCAGTCTCCCCGAAATCGTTGAGCTCGAAGCCTATTACAACGGCAATGCACACGATCACGAGCCCTACAAACCGGACGAAGACGACATGTCCGGTCCGACGCCAGAGCATGAGAATTCCAGTAAGCGCCATCAAGGCCGGGACTGCGTATGCCCCGCGCCCGAACGCTGATATCATCAGATTGGCTAGTGCCCCACCTACGTAACCCGAAGGGCCCTGAATAAGAGAAATAAAGCCAAGAGCGGCCCCTGCTACCAAGAATATGCCGCCAATCTCCGAGCCCAGCTCGCCGCCGAGGGCATAGTCCTGCGAAGCGGCCGATTTCTTCGCATGCTTAGGCTTTGCACGCACTGGCTTCGAGCGTTTCTTTGTTCGGGTAGGTTGGCTTCCCTGTCGTGCTGCCACACCTCTTCACCACCGTAAGCACACAATTCTACTTACAGTCCCAACAATCCTCTAGCATGCAAAAGGATGGTGATGATCCCAATCGCCCA
>DUWJ01000192.1 GCA_012842765.1 Bacillota bacterium
CTGAGCCCCACCGGTTCGACGCCGAGGACGAGCGCCTCCACACCCTCTGCAGTGACGTTTGGGACCCAAAAAGTAGGCGCCATGTGAGCCAACGGCATGTATGGCGTTATCTCGTATTCCCATGCCTGGCGAGGCGGAAGGTCGGGGATGGGGTCATGTTTTCGGGGAGCGGGGCGAGCCGATGCGATGTCCAAGTCTGTGAGGAGGAGATCGTAACCGTCCTTGCCGTACCCCACAAAAAGGAGGAGGCTGCCGTCAGGAGAGACTGATGGGAAGAACGCTCCTGAGAGCACGTTGGTGACCTTGCATATTTCGCCGGTTTCGACATCAGCTGCGTATATGTTATAGACTCCATCAGGGTCTGAGCTGAAGAGGACGTGGCGTCCATCGGGTGTCCATGTCGGGTCGCAATCCTGCGCCAGATCTGACGTGACCTGCACGATATTGCTCCCCTCCTGCGACATCAGGTAGATGTCTTGGTATCCCCCTGGTCTCCATATTGACAAGGCTATGCTCTGGCCGTCGGGGGATGGTTCGAATGAGTGTATTGCGCCCCGCCAATCTGCAAAAGAGCGGATGGCGCGGGTTGTTCCCGTGGCCATATCCACAGCGCACAGGGCTGAGCTGCCATCGTGGCCGTCTATTCTGGCGTAGTAGACTTGGTTGCCGTCGGGGCTGAACCGTGCGTAGTAGGCGCGCTCTCCCTTGGTGAGCCTCGTCTCCTTGCCTGATCTGAGGTTGCGGACGTACAGGTCGCGTTCGAGGTAGGGACCTGCATTGAACTGTGGTTTTGAATAGACTATCCATTCGCCATCTGCAGAGAGGCCGGGGAATGCGCCGTCATAGCCTATGCAGGCGAAAGCCTCCCGGTCTGCGCCGGTTGCGGGGTCGATCAACCTCACTCCGTTCCTGATTGAAGAGTAGTTTGCGTAGGCCGCAAGGCCTGTTCCTTTCGACCAGGAGGGTGATTCCACGACTCCGCCGAGGGACGTCAGTCGGATGGCGGGGGTGAGCCCTTCTGCGGCTATCGATTCTGCCTCGGCCAAAAACTCTCCACGGAGAGCCTCGATGAAACCGTCGTACAGCTCCGCTATGCTGACGCCCAGGGCTTTGCGGACGGATCGGTTGAAGCTGCCGCCCAATGGGAACCCTCTGGCGTATATGTCGGCGATGTCGGCCAGGGCGCGATCGCCATAGGCATCTTCGATGTATTTCATGAAAAGTGCCCCGAAGTTGTACCCCAGGAGTTGTGACGGAGGCCATAGATCCCGCTTGTAGAAGTAGCTGATCTGTTCGAAGGTGGGAAAAGCGTCGTCGAGCGCCATTTGCCGCGCCATCATCCTCGTGCGGGAATCGGATACGCGGGACTCGCCAAGGGCCTTGTATTTTTCGTAGACTGCGAGGCCTTCTACGAACGGGATTGGCTTGACGGAGTTTGGCATGACTATTTTGCCAAAAAGCAGCCTGGCGAGGCGTGCGCCCCCTCGGACCTGATTGAGCTCTATTTCGTGGACAAGCTCGTGAAAGAGCAGGGCCTCGAGCCAGGAAGGGTTTTTTGTGTTTCCCACATCAGACCATCTCAGGTTCGCGGTGTATATGGTTATGCAATCGAACACGGGAAGGGTGAATCCATTCGTCGCATCTACCTGGTCGGTAATGACTAAATCAATGACGTTTTGGGCTTCCCCGAACTCCTGTTTCAAAATGGCGTATGCGTGCTCCGCCAGGAAGGCCGCTTCCTGAGCTACGTCTGCGAGTCCATCATGGAAATGGACGTTGAAATGCTCAGTCTTCAGCGTCCACCACCTGATGTGTGCAGAGGATGCATCTTGTTTGGCGGTGGCCGCCAGGTATTGTTCTGCAGATGCGTGGACTGAAGGTGAGTGGGCAAGGGCTACTCCGGCGCAAAGAAGGAATGCGATCATGACGACGGGAAGCGCCGGATGCGGATTTTGGCGTGATCGCCTATGTGCTACGATAGATCTTCTCAAGGCAGAAACCTCCCCGGGGCATGGCGCGCCGGCTGAGCGCAACATTTCCCCAGCTTTCGTTATCTTCGGAAATATGGCCTAGTTATGATGATTACTCCCCTCGAAGTCATTATCCTTCCAGCTTCGGGCGAGTCAGTTGCCAGAGGGGAGGAGGTTGGCGCTTGCAGTGGGATCCGAAAGGCGAGCACAAAATGGTGTGCGGTTCTACCAGTTGGGGGCCGGCCGGGAGGGCCAGCCCCCAACGAAGAGTCTGCACAGTCAATAGTCTGAGTTCTACGATTCGGGCGACGATCGATCTATCTGAGGTTTGCGGTCGTCCAAGAGAGAGTCGACACACTTTGCGACATCCCATATGTCGAATGGCTTTGTAATGAGCGCTTGATAGTCGCAGGCGTTTGGGAAATCGTCGCTGTCGGGTGATGCTCCTGTAATGAGGATTACAGGCAATCCGCTGGTGCGAGGCGCGGCTCCAATCCTGCCGAGCAGCTCTCTGCCATCCATCACGGGCATCATGACGTCGACAAGCAGGATGTCGGGGAGAGGATCACAAGACAGTAGGCCTATTGCCTCCAGCCCGTTGCATGCCGTTGCCACACAGTGACCGAGCAATTCGAGCGCTTCCTGGAATACTCCTCTGATATCTGGGTCATCGTCGACAATTAGGATGTTGGCCAAAGCAAATCCCTCCTCGTTGCAATCCTGATATGAAAGACTGGGTTCACAACTCTGGATTCCTCGCGATTTGGTTTTCCTCTGGGGTGACATTGTCATGTTCTGTCTTGCGGATTTATGGTGGCACACGCCAGACGGTTCCAGGCTCTGGAAGCACCAAAGGATTGTGTGAGCATCGCAACTTATGGAGATAATTCGGCGAAGCTTTCTTCGAACCTCTTACCTTTTGCCGCTATATATCGGCATCATTCGAGGTGAATCGTGTTTTCTATGGAGACGTGCGTTAACACGTGCTGTTGCTCACTGCAGAAGGCATGGGGCCTTTGATGCCGGATTTTTTCGTTGCACGGTAGTCTGATACAGAAAGGGGTGGTCGATCGTGGAGCGTAGATAGTTCGGACGATCCGGGTCGAGGTTTCGACTCTGGTTTTTGGCTGTGTGCGGTTGACGACGCGAAACAACGAACCCAGTGCCATACTTGAGGATGAAGCTATTGAGAGGACTTGCTGTGGCGGCTATGGGTTAGGGCGAATGCGCCCTCATAATGCTGGGCAACCTCTAGTAGGTAGGGGGTATGCGACATGCGTGGCTATATCGGCGTCGACGTTGGATCGGTCAGTACGAACCTAGTCCTCATCGGAGATGATGACGTCTTCATAGATTCGATCTATTTGAGAACCCGCGGAAACCCGATTGAGGCGGTGAAGGACGGTCTCCGGATGTTGAGGACGAAGCACTCCGAGTTCGAAGTGCTTGGGGCCGGCGCTACTGGAAGCGGTAGAAAACTTGCCGGTGTGATAGTCGGCGCCGACATTGTGAAGAACGAGATAACTGCTCATGCTGTGGCGGCCATGTCTGCCGTGCCTGGCGTGCAGAGCGTAATCGAGATCGGAGGGCAAGATTCGAAGATCATTCTCTTGCGTTCGGGAGTAGTCGTTGATTTTGGGATGAACACCGTATGTGCTGCAGGAACTGGTTCGTTCCTCGAACACCAAGCGCAACGTCTTGGTGTGGCCATAGAGCAATTTGGCGACCTTGCGTGTGCCTCTCAGTCTCCGGTTCGAATTGCCGGAAGGTGCGCGGTTTTTGCCGAATCGGACATGATCCACAAGCAACAGGTCGGTCATTCGCTGCCGGACATTGTGAGTGGGCTCTGCGAGGCGCTGGTCCGCAACTACTTAAACAATGTGGCGAAAGGAAAGCAGATTCTGGCGCCCGCCGTTTTCCAGGGCGGAGTTGCCGCAAATATCGGGATGAGGAGGGCTTTCGAGCGGGCGCTGGGGTACGAGGTGGTGGTGCCCGAGCATTTCGATGTGATGGGGGCGATAGGCGCGGCGATGTTGGCCCGGCGCCATATCGAATCGTCCAAAAGAAGCACTCTCTTTGCGGGATGGGAGGTTCCGGAGCAAACTTATACAACATCCTCCCGGGAATGCTCAGGGTGTCCAAATATGTGCGAGATCGTGGAGGTTGCACGTAACTCCGCCGTTGTTGCAAGGTGGGGCGGAAGGTGCGGAAAATGGGAGGATATGAGGAGGGCGGATCATGAGAATTGCGATCGTGACAGACAGCATAGCGGATCTCCCTGCTGATGTGGCCAGTGAAACGGGATTTTCGTGGTTCCCCTCCATGTGATCTTCGGGGAGAAATCCTTCCTCGATGGCGTAGACCTTTCATCTCGGGAGTCCTTCGCGAGACTTAAAGTTTCGGATGCGGCACCTTCTACGTCGCAACCTTCACCAGCCAGCTTCATCTCGCTCTATGATCGGCTGCTGAGGGAGTACGATTGAATTTTCTCCTTCCAAGCTGAGCGGGACCTTCCAATCCGCCTGCATAGCCAGGGACACGTTGGAGAGGGGATCGATAGAGGTGATCGACACCCACCAGGCAACCATGTGCCAGGGGTTTGTAGCCCTTGCCGCGGCTAGGGCTGTGACGGCAGGGGCAGGACCGGATGGC
>DUWJ01000193.1 GCA_012842765.1 Bacillota bacterium
ATATTGACACCATTGGTTTGGAGTTCTATACTTCTTTGTTGGTATTTGAATTTGTCATGCCGATATTCCGTTCCAGGTTGGTCGGAGCGCAGATTTATGGTGTGCTCCCTGAGTTGGTGTTGGCGGGCGACTGAATTTCCGCAAATGAAGCGCCATTGCACACTCCTGGTCGGTTTGATATAGAGCACCATTTCTTTCAGGAGGTTGCCCGCAGTTGAATCCGAACATAGAAATGTTGGCAAAAAGCGCGATCGAGGAGATGCCGGAGGGTATTGTAGTGCTTGACTGCGACGGGAGGGTTGTGATTTCGAACCGAACGGCCAGAAGTGAGTGGGGGGTCATAGTCGGGGAGGATTTCGCAGCTTGCGCCGAATCCAATTGTTCTTGTGCAGATGGCGGCAGAGAATCTGGCTATGCTTGCAAGAGGCTCAAGCACGTGGTCAGACGGATCAAGCTGACCGATGGCGAAGGTTCCAGGTTGGGCGATGTTGTATGCGGCTTTTCAGACTATGAGAGTAGAAGCGATTCCAGTGATGCCAGAGGCTACGCGATCAGGAATGTTGCTAACGCCATGATTGCTGTCATTTCAGAAGGCGTGGAAGGGTTGGTAAAGTCCATAGGCGTGATCGATCACCAGACCGCACGACACTCTTTTCGAGTGCGAAACATGTCTGTGGCAATGGCCAGAATGAGGTGGGGAACGGGCGGAGACTACCGAGATTTGGCTTTGGCTGGTACACTGCACGACATAGGAAAAGCGTTGATTGGGGAAGAGGTATTGGCGAAGGCCGGATCGCTTTCTGCTGAGGAATGGGCTGAGGTGCGGAAGCACCCCGTTATCGGAGAGAAAATGCTTCTGCAACCTGCCGCTTTTATGGCTCAAATTGCAAGAGCCGTAAGGCATCACCATGAAAGGTATGATGGAGCAGGCTACCCAGACGGGCTTTCTGGGGACGCTATACCCGAAATGGCCAGGATACTTGCTATAGCAGACAGCTTTGACGCTATGACATCGGACCGCCCCTATCGCCTAGCTCTGCTTCGTTCCGAGGCTATCAAAGAAATTGCCGAAAATGCGGGGACTCAGTTCGATCCTGACTGGGTTGAAGTTTTCATGGAACTTATGAAAAGTGAAAGAAGCCCATTTATGAACTGATATGGCGTTTGACGGTTGTCTGCAGGAATTCAGGCTGCTTGGAGGTTGCGGCGAATGCCGCCACTTTACCCAGCAGCATGCCTGTTTTTCTGGGACGTTTGCGTGGAACCATACTCTTGGGGTGATTGCCTTGGCTAATCGTCGTCCCATAGTTTCAGACGAAGTCAAATACGAAATCGCTCGAGAACTTGGCTTCGCCGACAAAATCCAAGTGGGCGCCGACGGGTATGACTATGGTAACATCACTACCCGCGAAGCTGGTTTGATCGTCCGAAGCCTTATCGAGAAAGCGCAGCGGGCGATGGCTGATCAGCTGACGAGGCGGGGGCAATAGCCCCCGCCCCAAACATTTGCTGATGAACAGTGTCTGTGCCACGTGACATAGGAGCCATTGGGATGGAATCCTGCCAGTGCCATCGCGTTTGGCCAGTGAAGGTGTCTTCTAGTGCCTTCAGTTTCGGTTTTACGCTAGAAAGAAAGGCTGCAAAGATAGCAGCTTTTTACATATCAGAAGCCGCTTCCCTCGCCTTTTACATGGCCAAAGCGTAAAGCAGCGAGGCTACAGGATTATTGCAGGGTCATCTTGCCAAAGTTCTCCAGGAACTGATTGTTCAGGCGTATCCCCAAAAGCCTTTGAGGCCCGGACAAGAAGCCAAGGTCTAAGCGGAGGTTGGAAACGAACCTAGCCAACTTCCAGTCACATCGCGATCGCAAGTGCTCAAGGTTTGGACAGAGGCTGACTAAAAGTTGGTCGCTCTTCCCCTAAAACCCGCTTGCGCCGACAATTCAATCTACGGTGCAAAGCAACCTCGAATCCGGCTTTGGTTCCCTGGGCGGTGCCCGCGCGAGGGTCGTCAGCGCCGCCATGAATTGCCTGGCAGTGAGAAGGTGAGAATGATCCTCCTGTCGAAGTGCACTCTGTGTTTCTTTTGAAGGGGGATTTTGCTTTGAGAGTGCTTGCAGTTGGAGGCGCGGGATATGTGGGAAGCCATGTTGTTCGCAGCCTGGCTCAAGCGGGTCACTCGGTGATTGTTCTCGACAATCTGTCCACTGGGCATCCGGAGGCCGTGGACGTTGCTCGAAGGGTGGCGGGCGGGGGATGCGTGGAACTTGTTGTTGGCGATGTTGGCGATGGGACCCGGGTACGCGAGCTTCTCGTCTCGAGGGAGATCGACGCTGTCATGCATTTCGCAGCAGCCAGTTTAGTGGGAGAATCCATGCGCAACCCGTCGAAGTATTGGCGCAACAACGTTGGGTGCGCCGTTGAGCTCTTAGATGCAATGGCGGAGGCTAAAGTCGATAAGATAGTCTTTTCGTCAAGTGCGGCCGTATATGGGGAGCCTACTACAACGCCTATCCGCGAAGACCATCCCAAAGCTCCAACGAGCACGTATGGCATGACAAAGCTCGCCATAGAACACATGCTTATCGGCTACGACCAGGCTTATGGGATAAGGTCCATATCCCTTCGCTATTTTAACGCGGCGGGCGCGCATGGCTCTGGAGAGATGGGGGAGGCCCATGACCCTGAAACCCATCTCATCCCCATCAT
>DUWJ01000194.1 GCA_012842765.1 Bacillota bacterium
AAAAGCCTCACGAATACCTCGCGCACAGCCTTGGAGCATACAGGGTCCATGGTGAAACGTTTCCTGTCCCAATCGCACGACGCGCCCAGCTTCTTCTGCTGCTCCACTATCTCTCCACCATACTTCTCCTTCCACTCCCACGCGATCTCGAGAAAGCGCTCACGGCCTATGTCCGTCTTGGAGAGGCCTTCCTTTGCAAGGCTCGCCACGACCTTGGCCTCAGTGGCGATGCTAGCATGGTCTGTGCCCGGTATCCAGCAGACGTTGGCCCCCTGCATCCGCTTCCATCTAATCAGAATGTCCGGGATCGTGACGTCGAGGGCATGCCCTATGTGGAGCGTCCCCGTGATATTGGGCGGGGGCATTAAGATAACGAAATGCTCCCTCTCAGGATCCGGGTCGGGCTCTGCATGGAAATAGCCACGCTCGAGCCAGAACTGGTAAGTCTTTTCCTCAATCTCTTTCGGGTTGTAAGTAGTCGATATCTCTGTTGTGCCCATGAGCTTCTTTCCTCCTGTAGCCGCGGACATGCCTGCAGGCGTCGCAGGATGTGTCCGACACATTTTGAAAAACAGACGCCTCCCCGCCCACCAAAGGGCGAAGGAGGCGTTCCTTCGCGGTACCACCTTTGTTCAAAGCAAGCATCCCTCCGGCATGCAGCCGATAGAATGCCCGACCAGGGCCGCATAGCCCTTTTGCCGTCATGGGCGAGCCGGCTCAGATACTCACTTCGATCTTTCAAGCTGTAACGGGCAGTCCCGATTGACGCTACTTTTGCCTGCATGCCTCACTCAGGCTGCAGCAAAGCTGGTTCACGTCAACCGCTCCGGGGCGACCTTCGCGCGGACAGAGGCCAGGACGCCTTCCACCCGGTGGGCATCCCTCTCTTGCAGCTTAACCGCACTACTCCTCCCCTTCATCGCGTTTGCCATTATCATTTTCAAGTATAGCATGCGCACACTCTGCCGCGCAGGCAGATTGCTACGCTTCCTTCTCCTTTTTCGCCTCTTCAATAACGCGGGCCGCGATGTTCGCCGGAGCCTCCTCATAGTGGGAGAACTCCGTAGTAAACGTGGCGCGCCCGCCCGTCATGGCCCTGAGGTCGATAGAGTATTTGGCCATCTCCGACATTGGCACGAGAGCCTTTACCACCTGGTATCTGCCTTCGGGCTCCATACCGAGGATCCGTCCGCGCTTCTTGTTGAAGTCGCCCATGACATCGCCCATGTATTCCTCAGGCACCGTTACCTCTACCTTCAGTATAGGCTCGAGGATTATCGGGTTCGCATCTTGACATCCCTTCTTGAGCGCCAACTGGGCAGCGATCTTGAATGCCATTTCAGAAGAGTCCACAGGATGGCTCGAACCATCATAGAGCGAGCACTTAATGTCGACCAATGGGAAACCGGCCAACACCCCTCCCTCGGGAAGAGCCTCTCTCAAGCCCTTCTCCACCGCAGGAATGAACTGTCTCGGCACCGCGCCTCCAAACACCTTGTCTTCGAACTCGAACCCGCTTCCCGCCGGCAGGGGCGACATCTCAATCCATACATGTCCATACTGGCCACGACCGCCGGTCTGCTTCTTATGCTTCCCTTCGACCTTCACGGTGTTCTTGATCGTCTCTCTGTACGGGATCTTCGGTTCTTCGAGGGTCACCTCTACGCCGAACTTCCTCTTGAGCCTGTCGGCCATGATGTCGAGGTGAACTTCACCCATTCCCGAAACGACGAGCTCCGAAGATTCCGCATCCTTGTCGTACTTGAGCGTGGGATCTTCCTCCATAAGCCTCGCGAGGCCCTGGCTTATCTTGTCCTCGTCGCCCTTGCTTTTGGGCTTCACAGCCATCGACAGAACCGAACTGGGGAACTGAATTTTTGGAAGTATGATCGGATTGTCCTTGTCGGCCAGCGTATCCCCTGTAGTCGTATCAGCCAGCTTCGCTACGCCTGCAATGTCGCCAGGGCCCACTTCGGAGACAGCCACTTGCTGCTTGCCCTTGGTAAGGAATATCTGCCCGAACCGCTCCGTTTTATCGCGGCTCGCGTTGTAAACTTGCGAGTCCGACTTCACAACCCCTGAATACACACGGAACATGGTGATCTTACCGACGAACGGGTCCGCCATCGTCTTGAAGACCAATGCCGAGAAGGGCTCGGTCTCCTCCGGCTTGCGCTCTATCGTGTCTTCTGAGTTCGGCACAATGCCCTTCACCGGTCCAACCGCCACTGGCGACGGACAGAGCGAAATTATCGCATCCATCAGAGGCTGAATCCCAATCAGTTTCATGCCGGATATGCAAAACACGGGATAAGCCGAACGAGAAAGCACGGCCTTGGCAAGTCCTGCCTTGATGTCGTCCTCAGTTAGAGCCTCGCCCTCCAGATACTTGTCGAGGAGCTCCTCATCACTTTCAGCAGCAAACTCGACCAGCTTTTCGCGGTGTTCCTCTGCTATGTCGGCTAGGTCTGCGGGGATATCCGTCTCAACAAACTTCTTTCCCGATGCATCCTCCCACACATAAGCCCTCATTTTGATGAGGTCAACAACCCCGCGGAACTTATCGCCTTCCCCTATGGGAATCTGCGCAACAGCAACCCTGTTGCCAAAGATTTCCGTCAGAGATTCGACGGCCTTGTTAAAGTTGGCGTTCTCCCGATCCATACGGCTGATCACTATCATGCGCGGGAGGTCGTATTCCTCAACGCGCCTCCACATCAGCTCCGTACCGACTTCGACTCCGGAGACTGCATCTACAGCCACCAAGACGGAATCGGCCACGCGCAACGCGCCCACAACCTCACCCACAAAATCGGAGTAGCCGGGAGTGTCTATGAAGTTGATCTTGTGATCCTTCCATTCGACAGGAGCTACCGAGGCATTAATGGAGATTTTCCGCTTGACCTCGTCGGGATCGTAGTCCATCGTGGAAGTTCCTTCATCTACCTTGCCGAACCTATCAACACCGCCGCTCAAATATAGCATGGCCTCGGCAAGAGTCGTTTTGCCGGCGCCGCCATGCGATACAACGGCAAGGTTGCGCAGTTGATCCACTTTATATTTTTTCAAGCGATCTCCTCCCTTAAGCCTTATCGCAGCCCTGCAATTAACTGCCTGTTTGCAACAGATACTCACTATAGTATCTTACACTTAACCCAGCACTGAGGCAATAGCCTTAGAACTTCATAGACGCCTGAATCTCCGCCGAAGGGGCCCATGTGCCGTGTTCCCATCGATCTTTTGCGTGCTCACTCTCGCGCTTCAGGTTGAGTTTTCCGTCCAAAGTTACTCCGTTTACGGGACCCAACTTTGCTGCAAATGAAAGCCCCATCTTAAGCTTGCCGCTTTGCTCCGACTGAATGCCGACGATCTCCTCGTCCCCCTCCTCGTTGTCGCCTAAGGTATGGCCTAATGACAGATCTCCTGCGGCAGTCAGCCTCCAGATGTCCGCTGGCACGCAAGTCAGGGTAACTCCTCCGGTTGCCCGCACCGGTCTGCCGGCATCGGCCCTATTGGGCTCAATCGACGATGAAAGCGACCCTTTGATGTCTGCACTCCAATGTTGAGAAGGCTCAATCGACCATCTAGCCGAAATCGCTGTGTCGGTCTTATCACAAGATCTGTCCTTCTCCCGCACCGTAGCCGCCGCTGTGAGGCTGCAGTCGATCGAATGTACCTTAGACGGGGTCCAAACACCCTCAAGTTTGCATGACGCGCGGGTATATGATTTGTGCTCGGCTTCGGGGTATGCCCGGCCTTTGGCTGATACTGTGATTGAACCTTTGCATTCCGAACCCAGAGGTGATTGCGCGGTTGCAGACGATTCCCAGTAGTTCGCAGTCCACTTAGGATTGCCCGGCATCTCTTTGTGGCCCACGGTCGCTTCCGCTTTCAATGCAACAGCATACGGTTGCGACCATGTGCGCCCAGCCTTAACCCTCACTGTGCCTTCGC
>DUWJ01000195.1 GCA_012842765.1 Bacillota bacterium
AGATCGCAAGCGCCTCATAGAGTCGCTTTCCAGAGCAGTGCGCGGACGCGACCTGCTCATCATCGATACCGCGGCCGGCATGTCCAGGACTGTGCTCGACTTTGTTCTGTCAGCCCAAGAGGCGATCGTCATTACAGCTCCCGAGCCAACGGCTATGACAGACGCTTATGCGATGATCAAGGTGATATCCCGAGAGAATCCCAATGCCATTGTCCGTATTGTGGTCAACATGTGCCACAGTCGAAAAGAGGCTGAAAATGTTGTCGAACAGCTCAGTCTCTTATCAGACAGATTTCTCGATTTCACATTTGATGCGCTAGGGTACATTCCGGTTGACCCTTCGGTCAGTCAGGCCATAAGACAGCGTCAACCGTTTGTGTTGGCTTACCCGTACAGCCCTGCTTCGGCAGCGATGGAATCAATCGCGCGACGGCTGCGGGGCATGCCCCAAGTGAACGAAGGCCAGGCCGGAGTGGGGCAGTTCATCAAGAGATTGTTAGGCGTTACAGCTCCGGACTATCTATTGTGAGGGGGTTGCCATGGATTTTCCTCCTCTCAAACCAAATGCGAGAATAGAAGTAAGGATCAAGGGGTATGATGAGTCGCCCAAATTTGCCACCAAGGTAGAAGGGGTCTCGAAGTCAGGATATTGGATATATGCTCCGTATACGGATGATTGGCGATCTATGATCCGCAAAGGCGACGAGATTGAAGTTGCATATCCTTATAGAGGCGCGATCTATCATTACCACTCAGAAGTAATAGGCGAATCGGGACGCAGAGTAAAGCTGCTGGAGATATCGGAGCCGTTGTTTGTCAGGCGCGAGCAGCGACGGGAGTTCGTGAGGGTCCCAATATTGCTCGATGTCCAGTACGCGCCGGACTGCGACGACAATGGTGAGGTTCAATGGGAGAGCGGTGTAGCTGTAGACCTAAGTGGTGGTGGGACATGCATTTTCCTTGCAGATCCTCCGTCATGGTTGAAATGTGGTGAGACACTCAACCTCATCTTGCCGATTGGACCAGACGGCGGCCCTTTCAAAGTGCCTGCTGAGATTGTAAGAATTGAGGAATCAGACAGGCCTGAACAGCCCGGGGTCAGCGTTGGTTTGAGCTTCATCGGGATTACGGATAGAGAAGAGACAGCGATAGTAAGGTTTGTTTTTGATAGGCAAAGAGAGCTTATCAGAAAAGCCATTGACCCGGAGTGATACAGCATGAAAGATGACTTCGCGCTGTGGCAGGAATACGGTAAGACGAATAGTAGCGCAGTGCGGGAGCAGCTTATCGTGAAGTACGTCCATCTGGTGAAGCACATTGTTTCACGCATGCCTCAGGCCGCCATACCAGGCGTAGACTACGATGATCTCATAGGATATGGAGTGCTCGGTCTCATAGATGCGATAGAGAGATTCGACATGTCCCGAGGAGTCAAGTTCGAGACCTATGCCATGACCAGGATACGGGGGAGCATCATTGACAACCTGAGAAGGATGGATTGGGCGCCACGATCTGTTCGTCACAAAGCCAGGCAGATAGAGTGCGCCATGGCCGATGCCGAAAGCGTTACGGGACGGCCTGCGACTGATGAGGAGATTGCGGACAGGCTGAAGGTAGATATTGATACCCTCCATAGGTGGACGTGGGAGATCAGCATGGCGTCATATTCATCCCTCGACGAGCTTATCGCCGTTGATGATGAACACAACGTGGCTACGCTCCTTGACTTCGTGTCTGACGATGGCAGCCCGGATCCTGAGATGATCCTGGAAAAGGATGAGCTCTATGACGCCCTTGCTGATGCCATCGACCACCTGCCTGAGCGAGAGGGTCTTGTGATCAAGCTGTACTACTTTGAGGAGATGACGATAAAGGAGATAGCCAGGGTTCTTGGCGTGTCAGAATCGCGAGTATCCCAGCTTCATACAAAGGCCATGATGAGGATTAGAGTTGAAATAATGGAGAGCCGGGGTTGCCAATGTCAGCCCAGATAATGCCGGGAAGGGTGAGGAGGAGGCCGGCGCCTACGGAGCCGGCAACAACAATCGACCGGCTGCACCCATGCCAATCTAGAAAGGGCTTGCGGTATGGGGGGATCTGTTTGGCAATCTAAAAGTCTATAGTCCGGCAGTCAAAGCTGTGAATAGATTCTGATGCCCATGTCAATAATATACGTGGGCAGCGATGTTCGAACAAAACAGAATAACCATCTGAGCGGGGAAGGCGCGGTCTGCGATTGGGGCCGCGTCTTTCCTTTTATGATGCTCCCCGACTCCTTCTTCCTCACTGTATTCAGAAAGCCGTTGACCAGGCCATGCCATGTGGACGCGAAATGCGAGTTTGGGGGCTGCTCAGTCGTTGCCCAAACTGGAGATGCCCTTCAGGTAGCGTTTTTGGAGCGATAGGAACAGGATTATTGGCGGAAGACTTCCCATCACAGCTGACGCAAAGAGATTTGCCCAATGGGTCTGATCGACAGAGATTTGCGTGGCTACTCCAACCTGAACTGTTCGATACTTAGGGGAGAATGCCGCGATCAACGGCCAAAAGAGTGAATTCCATTGAAACAAGAACATCATCACTGCGGCAGTGGCGACAGCAGGCATCGAGATTGGCATTACGACCTGCCAGAAGATTCGCGGCCATGATGCTCCGTCAGCGCGTGCGGCATCTAGCAATTCGGAAGGTATCTCTTGATAGAATTGCTTGAACATGAATATGACAAGTCCATTGCC
>DUWJ01000196.1 GCA_012842765.1 Bacillota bacterium
GGGGGCGCGATTGCGCTGACGTATTCGGCCTTGCCAGCCGTTCCTCTCACCAGCAGAATCACGTCGGTCACGTTGTTTGCAGCCAAGCTTTTCACAACAGCTTCAGCGCCCTGCGCCCTCACGGTGCTTCCCCACATCCATACTGCCAAAGTCTTCCGGTCCTTTGCCGCAACAGGAGCTGCGCAGCAAGCCAGCATGAGACATCCGATTACGCAGTACAACACGAGTCGCCCATTCGTCGACATAGCTTCAGGAGCCTCCCTCTTCAAATTGTCTTCGTCTCGATCGGCGCCAGATGCGCCAAATCGAGTGAATAGCAAACAATGCTGAGCTGTCTTTGCTAGCTAAAGCTCGAATGTTGGATGCCAAAGATTCCACGATCATGCAAAACTATTCGAGATCCACCTAGATCTCGAGCCCGTACCCACGGGGATAGAATCCCGGTATCTCCACAGGAAGCCTTCCCTTCGCCGGAATCTCGCCAAACATCACTTCCACCATGGCTCTGATGGAACATGGCCGATACCCGTAGGTGACGAGGTAAGTTCTGACTTCCGGATATGCCCTGATATCGTAGGGGTTTCGAATGCCGCACGCCACAACAGGCGCACTTACCGCTCCATTCAGCATCTGCACGAGTTCGCCCTGAGCCTTCTCTTGTTCCCGGGTTTTGCAGGATGTTGCGATCACAACCGCATCTGCACGTCCTGCCGCCGCAAGGGCTGCATCGATCTCGTCCCTAGTGGGGCACAGACTTACGCCCACTTCAACCGAAGTCACGCCCCGCGACGCAAACTCCTTGCCGAGCACTGTGTCACCTTCCGCCAAGTCCTCCGCCCGAAGCCTGGGCATGGTGGCGGGGTAGATGACAGCAATCGTTTTCGGTCCATCGCCGCGGAAGGGAAGCACTCCGTCGTCGTTTCGCAAAACCGTGATCGACTGACGAGCGATTCTCTGCTCGGCCTCAAGATGGTCCCTGCATCCCACAACATCCAGAGGAGGACGTCCGTCTGTCCACATCCTCAGGCGAGCCTCTTCGAGCTCGAGCTTGGTAGTGATGATCCGCCTGCACGAGGCGTCTATGGCCTCCCTGGGAATCCGCCCATCCAGCACCGCCTGCTCCATGCCGTCAATCGCCTGCCTCTGCAGCTCAAGAGTGTGACATATCAGGACCATGTCAGCTCCTGCCTCTACTGCCCGAACCGCGGCTTCGGGCGTGCCTATTGTGTCCTTGATGGCCCCCATCTCCAAGCAATCGGTGACTATCAGGCCACGAAATCCCATGCGCCCGCGGAGAAGTTCAGTCAAGATCGGACGTGACAATGTCCCGCACGCGCCTGTTGTATCGAGAGCCGGAACCTGAATGTGCGCCGTCATCACCGCCCGTACCCCAGAGCGAACAGCTTCCTCAAAAGGTGGCAGATCCAGGGCTTCAACCTCTTCGATGGGCGAATCTACGAGCGGCACTGCAAGATGGGAATCTACAGCAGTCCGTCCATGCCCGGGGAAGTGTTTGGCCATGCACAGCACTGCGCCTTCCTCGTATCCGCGCACCGCGGCACTTCCGAACCGCCCAACCAACGCAGGATCATCACCATAGGCCCTTACCCCAATTATCGGGTTATCAGGATCAGCATTCACATCTACATCAGGAGCTGTCACAACGTTTATGCCCATGGCCAGAGATTCAAGGGCGATTGCCCGGCAAGCCTCATGCGCGTTTTCTGCATCACTCGTCGCTGCAAGAGCCATGTTGCCCGGGAAGACAGTAGTTCCATCTGTCACCTGCATGACCATGCCGCCCTCTTGATCCGCCATGATGAAAAGCGGAACCTTCGCCCCTGCCCTGATCGCGGCATCTTGGAGGGCTGATGTAAGCTCCAGCATTTCAGCGGGTCCGCGCGCGTTGCGGGCAAAGATGCCGACACCGCCCACCCCGGGGTCTTTCAGGAGCGACTCTATCCCTTCAGGTAATTCACCAGCGACGCGCTCCGGAAATCCCACGATGGTCATCTGCCCGATCTTCTCGCGCAAGCCCATCGACAGCAAGAGCTCATCTGCTCGACACGCGCCAGTCCTTCTCATGATGAAATCCCCCTTTTGCTTGGCTCAGCCCTTGACTGCACCCATCACAATCCCTTTCTGGAACGAGTCCTGCATGAGCAGGTATACAACGACTATTGGGATCGTAGCAATTGTCATGCCGGCACACAACGTGCCCCATTCTGTTACGTTCAAACCCCGGAACATGGTGAGCGCCAACGGCAAAGTCTTCAGCTTGATGTTGTTGATAATGAGAAGGGGCCAGAAGAACTGGTTCCACGACCACATGGCCTTGAAGATAGTCATCGTTCCGACTACCGGCTTCGCCAGCGGCAGCATGATTGACCAGTAGATTCTCCATGGCGAACAGCCGTCCACAAGTGCCGCATCCTCAAGCTCCTTTGGCACTGACTGGAAGAACTGTTTGAACATGAATACTCCGAAGCCCGACGAAAGAAACGGTACGATCATGCCTTGAAATGTGTCGAGCCAACGTAGTTTCCTCACAACAAGGAAGAGAGGCACGGCAATGACGTAGAAGGGAATCATCATCGTGGCCAGGGCTAGGTAGAATAGGAGGTTCTTGCCGGGAATGTCCCTTCGCGCCAGAACATATCCGGCCAACGAGTCTATAATCAATGCAGGACCAGTAATTAGGGCACTCACAAGCACACTGTTGAAAAAGAATGTTCCCAGAGTCACAGAGTCGCTGAAAACCCGGGGGAAATCCCAGGCGCGAACGTAGTTTTCAAATGTGATTTTCGAAGGAATAAGCTGGTAAGAGATAATGACCGAGTCTGGAGTTAGCGAGGTTGACAGCATCCAGAGCACAGGAGCTACCATCACAATGGCGCCTGCTACAAGCAGTATATACTTGAGTCCTGCCAGAACTATCTCCCTGCACGTGCGCTTCTTTTTTAGCTTTGGAGTCATGTTCATCGCCCTCCGTTCGACTTTGAAGCCTAGTATACGATCTCGTCTGCCTTAAACACTTTTCTAAGCACCCAGCTCAGGAAGAGCAATGAAATGAACAATGCCACAGCCAATGCGCTTGCATATCCCATGTCAAACTGAACAAAGCCCTTGTTGTGAAGCAGGTTGATTAGAGTGGTAGTCGAATATCCCGGCCCGCCTGAAGTCATGACATAAGTCTGCGTGAATACCTGGAACGAGCTGATAATCTCGGTGACAAGTATGAAGAACGTAGTGGGCCTCAATAGAGGTATAGTGATAAACCTTATTCTCTGCCATACCGTCGCGCCGTCAATTGCCCCCGCCTCGTAGAGCTCCAGGGGAATGCCCTGCAAACCTGCTGTGAATATGGTCATCACATATCCAAGGTCCTTCCACACGCTCAGCACGCAAACTGAGAACATGGCGAGATTCGAATCAGAGAGCCACCCTTTGGGCGCCACGTCGAAGAGGCTAAGAAACTGATTGGCAAGACCGTTGTTGCTTGCGCTGAATACCAGCGACCAGACGATTGCGGCGGCGACCATTGATGTTACAACAGGAAGAAAGTAGATGGTTCGGAAAATCTTTCGTCCCCATAGATTTGCTTGATCTAGCGCGAGAGCAAGAAGCAGACCGAGGACAAGACGCGTGGGCACCGTCCCCAGCGAGTACCTTACGGTGTTTTTGAGCGCAGTCCAGAATACCGGATCGGAGAAAACCCGTCTGAAGTTGTCAATCCCTGAAAACTCAGGGGTCCTCATCGACAAGATGCTATAGTCGAAAAAACTGAGATAGAACGCCCATACAACGGGGACGAATATGAATACCAGGAATATCACGTAGGCCGGCGCCAACATCGTATAGGACTCCAGGACTTCCCCGAGTCGATACAACACACGCTTTTTCTCAGCCACAGGCCTAGATTTCATAGTCACCGTCTCCCCTCTCCCGGAGTCCTGTCCTCCGCCGGACCCGACACCACGGTCAACGTGGGTCCGGCGGAGGACAACCGTAGTAGCCTCTACTTGCTCTTCAGCAAGTCCTCAAGCGCTTTTTGCATGTCATTCATTGCTGCCTGCACCGACTTAGTGCCTTCCATAGCCTGCTGCACTTCAGCCCTGATCACAGGAGTCATGCTGGAGGCCTTGGGGTGTTTGAAGTAGAAGAAGCCACCTATCTCCATCTGCTCTGTGTATACCTTTCGAATTGGGTCAGCCTTTACATACGGATCTGTAGAGGCCGACTTGAGCACAGGCGAGAACCCGCATGCCTTGCAGTACGCGAGCATTGGTTCTCGGGATACCATGAATGATAGGAATTTCCACGCAGCTGCCTTGTTCCTGGACTGACTGGACATAACAATCACGTCAGAACCGCCGAACGCCCCATGTGCCTTGTTATGGGGAAGCAATGCCACACCGAGCTTGCCAGCGAGCGCCGGCTCTTTTGAGAACCTGACTGCCGTGTCAGACGCGTCGAAGAACATCGCAACCTTGCCCTCTGCGAACATCTTTTGAATATCCTGCAACGCTATTGTGGTGATGCCCGGAGGGGTCACCTTGTGCTTTCTCACGAGATCCACGTAGAACTGCATTGCCTCGATTGCCGCAGGGGTGTTTGCGGTAGCAATGCCCTTCTCTTCATCTATGAAGTTGACTCCGTTCTGAACCAAGAACACCTGGTACTGCGAGACATAACGGCCTGACGTGCCGAATCCATACTGGTCGATAACGCCATCACCGTCTGTGTCGCGAGTGAGCTTCTTTGCATAGGTTAGGAACTCATCCCATGTCCATGATGGATTGGGTTCGGGTACGCCGGCCGCCTTGAATAGGTCTTTGCGGTAGAGCATGGCACGGACATCGCCAAACCACGGCAGTGCCACTACCTTGCCATCAACCGAGCATCTCTCCAGAAACTGAGGGTAGAAGTCTCGTTTCATTTCCTTCGACATGTATTTGTCCAAAGGCTCCAAGGCGCCGCTTGCAGCCAGCACATGCTGGAAGGGATCTCCGATCGTGAACACATCAGCAATAGTTCCACCAACTATGGCTGCCTGGAACTTGACGTGTGGATCCTCTCCCCACGGCACAGCCTGGAAGTTGACACTGATGTCGGGGTTCGCAGCCTCAAACTCCTTGATGATCTGCCTCATCACCGGGGCTGTTTGGGAGTCTCCGCCAGCTTGCCAGAAGTTGATTGTGACTTTCTTCGCCGCGCTCACGGGAACGATCATGGCCGCAAGAACTAGACCTACTACAATGGCAGTAACAACCCGCTTCATTGTTCAAGCCTCCTGATCATTTTTTATGGAAACGACTAAATCGCGCATCGGAAGAACTGCCGTGTGCAAAGCCTATTTCCATCATCCACCTCCTAACCTCAAAATTGTTGCTCAAGCCCTTTTCTCAAAGGCCCCCCGCCACTGCCGGTCGATCTCATCGCCCCCATCCACGTTGGCGCTTACAAACACCGGAGGCACGATGCCCATGGCGCCTAGGCGTTCCACTACTTCCGCCTGAATCATGTTGATGATTGCAGCTCCCACCACAGTAGATGTGGGGCAGACATTCGTGGGCAGACCGTTCACTGGCAGCACGGCATCGCCTACAACACCACAGTTGTCTATAACAATATCGGCAACGTCAAAAAGGCGCTCTCCGCTTGAATGGCGGGAGGGAACGCTCTTCGAGTGCGCAAGGGATGTAAGAGCCACTACAATAATCCCGCGCGCCTTAGCAGTAAGAGCCATCTCCACCGGAACAGCGTTCCGGCCTGAATTTGATACGATCATCAAGACCTCGCCAGGGCGAATGCCGGAGTGATCCAGGATGATCTCCGCGTATCCCTCCAACCGTTCCATGTCTGTGGACTTAAACGGACCATCGTGAAGCATCAACGCCGGTTCGAGTATTGCGTTGACCGGCACAAGCCCGCCCGCCCTGTAAAACGCCTCTTCCGCAATGATGTGGGAGTGGCCAGTTCCGAAGATATGCAGTCTTCCGCCATTTCCAATTGCCTCGGCTATTGCATCAGCGGCTCTGCCTATCGCCTCGAGTTGTGTCTTTTCTACCTGATCCAGGGTCTGTTGAACGCTTTTTAAGTAGTTTTGGGCTAACATTGGTCGACGCACATCCCTTTGCTCGAAAGTCTGGCCACTGCCGTTAGTATCTCTTCTGTCGCTTCAGGAGCAAGATCGCACATCAGCTGCTCGTACCCGTCCGGCCCCGCCCGCATCGGCGATATGTATCCCAGATGGCCATTTGAATAGCCAACCACCCACACACTCTCCTCTGGTACGCTGGCACCTTCAGCCACCGTGGCGCGGATCTTGTCGCCTAACTTGGCAGGCGCTTCACCCGGCACGAAAACCATCGCCAGATCGCCCAGCCTAAGCAAGCACAGGTGGGCAACGAGGGGATTACGCGGTCTGCCATGCTCGTGCCTTATCCTGTTGAGCACGATCCTCCAGGCTGCGGCGCGGTCCAGTGCCTCTTTTAGGGCCAAAGGGCTCCCGCCGCACGAAGCGAGTCTGTGCGCCTCTCGTTCCTCCCGGGAGATAGCCGCTAGTGCGCAATGTTCCGAAGGAAGCTGTCGTCTGGGAATACTGATGGATTCATGTTTGAGACATACGTGGCATGTCCTGGAGGGCCCGGAGGAGGCAAACACGTCAAAGACCTGGTCTGCTGACATACGCCCAAGCCTTGCAGCCTCCTCAAAGGTCTGGGCTTTTCTGGTGTATCTGGTGCTTACATCGGCTGCCGCACCATTGAGGAAAATCACGAATGGGCGCTGCACTCCTGCGCGGCGCAACTGTTCTTCGCAGGCGTCTACCATGAAACCAGGCCAGTCCCGGGAGACTAATGCGTTGCCCGGGCCTAGCACCGTAGCATGGCACCCAAAGTTAATCGCTCTTGCCACGAATCTTGGGACGCCTGCAAGGTTTCGATTGACCGACCTAAATTCAGCAACCCGAAGAGCCTGATTGGCCGGCCCTGCCTCACCTGTGACGCCATTTCTTATGCTGGCAACGCCCACAATATCTCCCGATGCCCAGCTCAACTCACACGCGGTTCTCATGCTCCAGGCGCGTCCGGCAGCTTCTGATACTGCTGTGATTATTGAATCCACTATCGAGGAGTCATACCTATTGGAATTGGGGAAGATCAGTCCCGGGCCGCTGTGTGTGTGGGTTGAGCAGACCATTACAGATGACGGGGGAATGGAAGTTTGGGCAGATACTGCAGCGCGCAACAAGTCAGTCAAATCCGAATCCACGTACAGCACGTCGAGCACCACAATGGCTACAGATCCACCATCGCCTTCAACAGTAAGCAACCTGGCACAGAGAGGATCATTCTGTGTCTCTGCCAATTCAGCCCTAGCCTGATACCCCGCAAGAGGCACAGGATACGGCATCTTGATGTAATTGAGGCCCGCTCCGACAGTAAACACCTAGCGTACCCCCGTCAGTATTTCTTGTCCTTAACAGTCTCGCCCGTTCGCTCGATAAACTCGATGGCTCTGTCGTACATTGACAGCGATACTCCGACAAAGAGCGCGTCAACCACTGAAAGCTGGGCCATCATAGATGGCATGCCGCCTGACCCGAAAGGCGTCTCTTCAGAGGCTGTGCGAAGAACTACGTCGGCAAGCTTAGCCATGGGCGAACGCGCCCGATTAGTAATACATACGATGCAGGCGCCCCTCTCTTTGGCAAGTCTGAGCACGTCCACGACGTCCTTTGTGCTTCCGGAATGGGAAAACCCTATTACAACGTCGTCTTCTGTTATCAAAGCCGTCGAAATCGCTTGCATGTGCGCGTCTGCATAGAAGTTGGCATGTATGCCTACCCTTAGAAGCTTGTAGTATGCATCTTGGGCTGAAAGCGCTGACGTACCAACGCCATATAGATAGACGTGCCTCGCCCCGACTACCGCGCCAACTGCCTGCTGCAGTGATTCAATGTCGAGCACATTCAGCGTGTCGCTTACAGCTTGAATGTTGGCCTGAAATGCCTTGTTGACGGCCACTGGCAATGAATCGCCGGGCTCGATGTCGTCATGGATGTTTTTGCCGGGTGATACGAGTTCTCTAGCCAGTGCAATCTTGAGTTCCTGATAACCACTGAATCCCAGAGCATTGGCAAACCTGATTATCGTGGCGTCTGACGTGCCTGTGGCGCTGGCTAGTTCAGTAATGGACTGGTATACTACCTGGCCCCCATTGTCCAAGATGTATGAGGCGACCTTCTTCTCTGCCGGCCGAAGCGAATCGAACATTCGGCGTATGAGAGCCAAACAACCTGGCCTGGGGAGAATAGCATCAGCAAGTTCGTCATCATATTGGCTCTGGCTCATGTAGCTCACCCCCTCTGCGCTATTTCGTCGGACACCGTGTATGGAGTATTGCTTCATATGTGTCAGTGTCTTAGTGGAGATATTCTGCATATGTTAGTGGATTCCTTCCACAGAATACGAATAATTTCTGTAGATTATCTTCAAGGTGTGCTAGAGCGTGAGGCAGCAGAGAGATGGAAGGGGAGCGCGTTATGACAAAGCAGCTGCTAGAGATAGCTGAACCGAGGGCTTGGCCCACATTTCGCATGTTGCGTGTTCTATATAGCCATTTGGTGCATGTAAGGCCAAACAGCATGTTTGAAGGCCCTGGACTATGCATAAGCATGTCTCATGAAGTTCAAGCAAGCCACAAGGAGTGTCCTAGCCCTATCAGGCGACCAAAGCCCAAACTGCGGGCGGCGCGGACTCGAGGACCGCGCAAGAACTTGTTGAAACTTGTCTAGGCCACCATAAGGTTCCCATGGAGTTTGACTAAATCACGAGTATCTGAGGCCATGCGCTCCGCCTAGCGCCCGGCCTGGCGCCCGCCGCCACCAGTGGGCTCGCAAGTGCCTCGGGGAGCTCGTCCATTGGCACCCACGGCATTATCTGGGCAAGTCTTGGCAAAAGTCTTGACAAGTTTCTGCGCGATCCTCGGGGCCGCCGCATCATCTGCAGTCCAAACCCTGGCCGCCTAATTGGATTAAGATACTTACTGCAAGTTATTTAGCGCGGTTGTCCGCGCGGGTTACGTTACAGATGCAAGTCACCGGGTGAATGAACCTATCTCTGTCCGTAGCGTCTAGCGAGGTCTGCCGCCTCCTTCTCCACTATCTCATGATCAAGCACTACAGGCTTGCCAATAATGTTCGCAAAGCAATACGTTATTGCGCTTGCCTCCAGGAACTCGCAATTTCCAAATGCCATGGCCAGGTCCTTGCCGGTACAAAGCACACCGTGGTTGGCCAAGAGAACTCCGTTCCTGTTGCCCAAGCCCTCCACTACATTGCGGGCAAGCTCTTCCGTTCCAATGCTTCCATACTTGGCGCACTTGAGGCCTCCTCCAAAAACGGCCACGAAAGCATCGAGGATCGGGGGAAAGTCCTGCCTTGTGGCCGCTATTGCTGAAGCGAAATTCTGGTGTGTATGGACGATGGCGTTAACATCTGGCCGTGCGTTGAAGATGGCCCTGTGCATGTTCCGCTCGATGCTTGGGGTTCGGCTGCCTTCGATGATGTTTCCCTCAAAGTCCATGGTGACAATGTCATCGGGGACGATTTCCGAATACAAAATCCCGCTCGGCGTGATCATGAAGCCATTGTTCTCCGGCATACGGACGCTGATGTTCCCGCCTGTCCCCGTACAAAGCCCCTTCTCGATCAGCATGTTGCCGTATCTGATGATTTCCTGTTTGATCTGATCTTTGGTCATTTCTCTGGTTCCTCCCGCCACTTTCATTCTGTATAACTCACAATCAACTATATCCAATACAGACTCGAAAATCGCCCAAGAGCTCATCGCAACTTTCCAAGGCTCCTCTCCCCCACGCCCGGCAGCCCAGTTTCTGGAGGCAGTGCATACGCCCTTCTGCGCATTCCCTCCCCGATCTCGGCAGCCCTATCTTGCTCTTGCCAGGGGGAAACCAGGACCCAGCTTGCCACGGCGATCGCCGTTGTCCGCCACCTACTCCTCTTCGGCGGGTCGCCAAGCTTTCACGGTCACAGACAAATCAGAGTCCGGAACGCGTCGATCCATCGCTCGATGATGCAACTGTAGATCCACATCATGACATCTACAAGGTCTCTAAGTGACTTCGGGAAAACAGTCAATCGCTTTCAGACTAACACGCCTTGGGCACCGCTCGATATGAGTGTGCACATAGCGCAAGGCTTAGCCAGCAGTTGTTTCGGCGCGTTTGCATGGTGAGTCAAAAAACTGGCATAACTTAATCTTTCTCCTGCCTACATATGTATCCTTTTCAATGGACCCGCGTTTGGATTGTTTTTTTGCAAGCAAGGGCCAGTTTATGCATTCAGTATGGCCATAAAAAGATGACCATCGACTTGCCGTCTGATCTGCAGATCCTCGCCCCGGATCCTGCGGCCATAGCCGCCTCGAAGGCTTATCTTCTCTCTGCAAAGGGGCATTCCACAAGCCCTGCCCGTACTCGCCGTTTTTTCTCTTCCACTACCCCCAACCCCTCCCCATTACTCAAATTCAATCTGAGCAAAAACGACTATCCAGTGTGAGCCATTACACCATTTTCTATTTGGCTTGCAACGGTTCCACGTGTCGGGCTATGCCGCGGGAGAGACGGGTTTGTAGAACCATGCTTTATCAAAATCGGCAAGCTTATGCCGACTTGAAGAGGGAATCCGCATAAGGTATCACGACCGAGATGCATACAGGAAGCACGAGCTGACAAAGAGCTCTTGTTCCTAGACCCGTTGCTCTTCCCGTGGGGATTTTTCATGGCCAAAAAAGGGGATTCTCAAATGGCCATTGACACA
>DUWJ01000197.1 GCA_012842765.1 Bacillota bacterium
GCCCTTATCAGATTGCTCCGTGTGGTGAGTATGCCGGAAATGCCTATCTCATCGGCCAGCCAGTCGATGCCTGCAGGGTCTTTTCCGATTCCCTGGATGAGATCGATATGGCAGAAGACAGCGATACCATAGTCTTTGGCGCTATTGCACACATCTCGGAGGTCACGGATAGTGCCTGTGAGGAAAAACACCAGTTTCGCATCGCACTCTGCTGCAAGCTTTAATTCCTTTGCCTGCTTGAGGGCGGGTATCGCCGGGCGTCGCTTGAGATGGCGGAATATGAGGTTTGTGTCGGCTGCTGAGATTCTCGGCTTGCTTCCCAGCATGCACACCTCCTTTCATTTTGTGTTGCTCAGTCTGATCAGATATGAAAAGGGCGACCTTCGGCCTGCCTCAACACGAAACCTTCGACGCATGTGGGCGAAATCCTTTGAACCTGGTTGCCCGTAAAAAAGGATATCTCCGGGTTGAGCTGGTATTTGTGAATATGTTGGATGGGTCAGGAAGATTGAAAGGGAAGACGCCAGACGAGTTGAAGTATACAAACACAGTGATGCAACGGGAAAATCCCGATGTAATGGAAGCTCCAGAGGATATACAGCGGGGGGAATTGATATGGGAAGAACGGTGTGTCCACCGGACGTGAAACAGAGGGCGAGCGGGGCGAAGGCCGTGTTGGTGTGGGCGGGACTACTAGCACTGATCTTTGCGGTACTGGCGTGGCCCGCAGGGGGTCTTGCGGCTTCGCTCGATGCAAGTGGCGATATCCGCATTTATCTTGTTGATCCATCCGACGCAGAGCCGGCTTTTGCAATCGAGCATGATGGACTTGAGCTCATTGCCGAGTTCGGTTCCGATGAGAACAGCCTGTTTGTGGGGGCAGGCTCGCTCAGATGGGGGCCGGGCAGATCAGGGTCTTTGATGATGTCAGGAAGGGCGGAGCCTATGCCTTTAGTGGGGTATCACCTCAGCAGAGGCAATTCCGACTATGTTAGGTTCATCGGACTCATGGAATCCGATGAGGCAAGAAGGCTTATAGGTCATAGGCTGGAATACACCCCCACCCCCGATGTTGTGCTGGGAGTAAGTGAAACCGCTGTGGTCTCGCAGAACGCGTCGAGGGCGCTTTATCTGCCGTTTCCCGGGTTTCCACTGTATGCATTGCAGCGTGTGGTGAGTCAGCAGGACCGGGCCCAGGACAGCCTGATCAATATCAACTTGGGGGCCGACTTCAGTCTGTTTTGGGACCTGATGTCGAGCGATTTTGCGAAATGGGGCGGCTTTGCGCCCCGCATGGAATTGTACGGCGAGATCTTCATCGACGATGCGCAGGGGCACATACCCAACCGAGCCTACGTTCCCGACATGGTCGGCGGGTTGGTCGGCATCGACCTTCCCAAGCTTCCATGGAACTTGCGGTTCGGCGCCAACATCGAGTATGTAGCGATAGCAAATTTCGTCTATTCGCACAGAAACCCCAACAACGATTATGTATATCGAGGCGTCATGCTAGGGCATCCTTTGGGGCCTGATTCGGACATGCTTGTTCTCACTCTCTCTTACTGTCCCGATAAATGTGCGAAACTGACGCTTTCGGGTGCGGTGGAAAGGCACGGAGAGGGCAGGGCAGGGCAGTCATGGTCGCACCAGCACGAGCCGGAGGACTGGTTTCTTTCAGGGGTTGTGGAGACCTGTGCCAGGGCTGTGTTTGGGATAGAGCGAGAACTCGCCCCTATGGCGCGTCTTATGGGCAGCTTAGAATATGCGACCAAATCCAACAGCGGCAATGTATTGGGACAGTCGTCTGACGAGTGGAATATGAGGATAGGGGTGGGGGTCAAGCTTTAGGGGGCCCATCCGTGCAAGGGAAAAGGGGCGGGTGGTCCGCCCCCCTAGAACGATACCCTCATGCCGCATCTGAGTTTTCCGTAGTTTTTCGGAGACGGCATCCACTCGTATTCGGCGAATGCGGCTCCGAACTCCGCGCCGGCCAATACGTTCGGATAAAATCGGCTGCTTTGGAGTTCGTAGCTGATCCCTGCCCCAACATACCCGGCGGTCAGCACGAAGATGGGGTTTTTGTACATGCAGATTGCGGAACCAGTGGTGTAGGCGCTATTGTGGCACATGTCGAAATTAAGAGCAAATCGCCATGTATCCGTAATGCGCATTCTGCAACCGAGGTTTATGCCGTCAACCACTATCCACGATGCGTGTAGCGACTCGAGTTGCGGGGCGCATAGAGCGGATCCGGATGCGCACGTCAATATGAGGATGACTGTGGCTGATGTCAATAAAAGAA
>DUWJ01000198.1 GCA_012842765.1 Bacillota bacterium
ATCGACGAGATACTTAGCTAACAGGAGCTCCACATACTCCCCGGGAACCCAGGGGAGACTAGACTATAATGGAGGGAACAGCCCCCTCCAAATGCGAGGAGGTGAGTGTGTCAGTGCGCAACAAGATGACGCGAGTGCTCATGCTTGGGGCAGGCGTTATTTTCGGTTACCTTATTTACCGCGCAATGCCGCAGACTGGGGCTGCCCTGTCAGTGGAAGGCGGGGAATTGCGAGTAATGGTCGGGGCGATGACTGGCGGCGGGCTTGTTGGTTTTGCAGTGGCGCCGGTGATTTCTAGATTCGGGTTATGGTTCGGCAGATATGTTGATGCCAGGATCCGAAAAGTGTCTACGCACGGGGTTATTTCGGGTGCTGTCGGAATGATAGTGGGCCTTATCATAGCTAACTTGCTTGCGATTCCGATTGCATCCATACCTGAGTTTGGAAGCTATATTGGTATTGCCCTCAACGTCTTCTTTGGGGTGTCAGGACTGATTGTAGGGTATCACAAGCGTGAAGAGATCATCCCGATGCTTGCGCCTTTGCCACGCAGCGGCGAAAATGTCCACGTTAGCGCTCCAGCTCGGGATCGCGGCATCGCCAGGGCATATGTAGGCAAAGCAACGCCGAAGATCCTCGACACCAGCGTAATAATAGATGGCAGGATAGCCGACATAGCGGACAGCGGCTTCATTGAAGGGACGCTGATTGTTCCCGTATTCGTGCTTGAAGAGTTGCAGCATATCGCGGATTCGTCAGATGTGCTCAAAAGAAATCGCGGCCGCAGGGGCCTCGATATCCTTAACCGGATGCAAAAGGGTCAGAATGTGACTGTCCAGATCGTAGACGAGACATTCGATGACCCGGAAGTCGATTCTAAACTCATCAGGTTGGGGCAAGCCATGGACGCCACTATTCTGACCAATGACTTCAACCTTAACAAGGTGGCGGAACTTCACGGTGTGGAAGTGCTCAACATCAATGAGCTGGCGAACGCCCTCAAGCCGGTTGTACTGCCTGGTGAGGAAATGACGGTGCACGTAATCAAGGACGGAAAAGAATCTGGCCAAGGTGTAGCGTATCTGGACGACGGCACGATGGTCGTGGTAGACGGAGGCAGGCGCTATATCGGTGATTACGTCGACGTGCTTGTCACGAGTGTGCTCCAAACATCAGCAGGCAGGATGATATTTGCCAAGATGAAATCGGCCGAGCGAGTCAGCTGAGATTAGCTGGTTTCGCTCAACAAGATCATTCTCTTGCGAGGTGTAGCCAGAATGGGAGCGCGACTGCGCGTTACCGCCATAGTGCCGGCGGCTGGATCGGGCACGCGGATGGGCCTGGCAGTTCCAAAACAATATTTACAGCTCAGGGGCATTCCCATAGTGGCTCACACAGTATCACGATTGGCGCGTTCCGGGGCTGTTGACGAGATAATCGTGTCTGTTCCTCCCGGGGATGAGGAGGTTTTTGAGAGGGATATCGTAGAGCGATACTCCCTCTCTTCGTTATGCCGCTTGAAGGTGGTAGCAGGTGGCTCCGATCGGCAGCAATCGGTTTCGTTGGCCCTTAGAGCGATGGAGCAGGACCTTGCCTCTTCGGCAACTGGGACTGAGGGCAGAGGTGCGGGCGTTGAGGAGGCTGGGGTCGACGCTGAAACCTGCCACATAGTATTGGTCCACGACGGAGTCCGGCCATTCGTGTCGAAAGCTCAGATCGTTGCGGTTTTGGAGGCGGCAGCGGTTCATGGCGCTGCCACCTGTGCTGTGGCCCCTAAAGACACAATAAAGCTCGTGGGAGATAATGGGCTTGTTGCCATGACTCCCGATAGATCCGGGCTGTGCCTTGTTCAAACGCCACAGGCATTCCATCTATCGATCTTGGCGTGCGCTCACAGGCGTGCAGAGGAAGAAGGCTATGTTGGCACCGATGATTGTTCGCTCGTTGAAAGGTTGGGGCTTCCGGTTGCGCTGACGCCGGGATCGTACGACAACATAAAGATTACCACGCCGGAGGATCTGGCGCTCGCAGAGGTTCTGCTTGCGCGGGAGGACTCGGATTGCCGAGGTGAGAGCGTTGTGAGCGTCGTCAGAGTGGGGCAGGGATACGATGTCCATAGACTTGTGCATGGGCGGGATCTGATCCTTGGAGGGGTACGGGTGCCGTATGAGAAGGGACTGGATGGGCACTCAGATGCAGACGTGTTGACCCACGCGATATGTGACGCGATTTTGGGGGCGGCAAGCCTTGGCGACATCGGAATGCACTTTCCCGATACTGATCAAGAATACGCAGGAATATGCAGCGTTGCGCTTTTGGAGCGCGTTGTTGCGTTGGCGGCCGATGCGGGCTATCGCGTTTTGGGGGTTGATGCCACAATAATCGCTCAACGTCCGAAGATAGCACCTTTTGTGCCGCAGATGCGTGAGAGCTTGGCGTATGCGATGAATGTGCCTGTTGAGTATGTTAATATAAAGGGAAAGACCACTGAGGGGCTGGGG
>DUWJ01000023.1 GCA_012842765.1 Bacillota bacterium
CCGGGGTCGGATCTATTGCTCCTCAACATATATGCAGAAGGCCGGCCGATTGCCTCGTTGTCCACCTTTGCCCTCTATGATGTATGATGGAGTTGCGCCAGTGGGCGAGCATGCCAAGTTGCTACATTGAACAGTACCCGAGGTGAGCCAGATGATTTCAGGCCCTGATCTATTTGACTATGCGGCCGAAAAGCGAGGAGGGAGCGATCGCGTCCCCCTTGCGGCTAGGATGAGGCCTCGCACCATTGATGAAATACTTGGACAAGACCACATTCTCGGGCCAGGGAAGCTTCTGCGGAGGGCGATAGAGGCCGACAAGCTAGGATCGATAATACTCTATGGCCCGCCAGGCTCGGGCAAGACCACGATCGCCGAGGTGATTGCACTTACGACCAAGGCGGACTTCGTAAGGCTTAATGCGGTGACTGCCGGGGTTGCCGACATCAGGCAGGTTGTGGCAACCGCTCGGGACAGATGGAAGCTTCATGGCGTTCGTACGATTCTGTTCATCGACGAGATCCATAGGTTCAACAAGGCACAACAGGACGCCCTCTTGCCGTCAGTTGAAGACGGCACTGTCACGCTTATCGGCGCTACCACTGAGAATCCATTCTTCGACGTCAACCCGCCGTTGGTCTCGCGCTCTCGCATATTCAAGCTTGAGCCTTTGGGCGTCGACGATGTGCGCTGCCTTATTGCGCGCGCTCTGGACGATTCAGAGCGTGGGCTCGGTTATCTCAACATATCCATAGATGATGATGCCCTAGATCACATCGCCAGTTTTGCCAACGGCGATGCCCGAACGGCATTGAATGCGATAGAGGTTGCTGCACTCTCTACGCCAGCGGGCGAGGATGGAAGGATCCACATAACATTGGAGGTGGCTGAAGACTCCATACAGCATAGGGCACTCCGATACGATGGCGGGGGCGATATGCATTACGACGTGGTGTCTGCCTTCATAAAGAGCATGCGGGGGTCGGATCCCGACGCTGCTCTGCATTACCTTGCCAGGATGATCGAATCAGGCGAAGACCCTCGGTTTATTGCTCGACGTCTGATGATCCACGCCAGCGAGGATGTGGGCATGGCGGATTCCCAGGCGTTGCTGGTTGCGTCCGCTGCTCTTGCCGCGGTGGAGAAGGTAGGTCTTCCCGAGGCTCGGATAATACTGGCCCATGCCACGATTTACATAGCTACGGCTCCCAAGAGCAACTCCGTCATCCGGGCGATTGATGCTGCCACGGATGACGTGAGGACCAGATCCATATCAGACGTTCCGCTTCATCTGCGGGACGCCTCATATCGCGGTGCATCCACCTTCGGCCATGGCGTAGGCTACAAGTATCCCCATGACTATCCTGGGGCCTGGGTAAGCCAGCAATACATGCCGGAGGGGCTTGAGGGGCGCAGATACTACGAACCAGGGGAGAATCCCAATGAAGCGCGAGTCAGGCAGCGCATGGCCGAGATGAAGAAGGGGTGCGATGGCTCCGATGACCGCCTGAGGTAAACCTCCTGGTAGTTCATCATCACTAGCTTGGCGGGATAGAATGCAGTATCTGCGAAGAGGCGGGCAAGGCGAGGAAAGCGACAGAACAACGCCCCCAGGCCGCAGCTTGCGCCCTAGCCGGGGGCGTATGGCACGAGCACTCATATTCGGTAGTACCTTCGTGCGCCAAGTGTCATTACTGCAA
>DUWJ01000199.1 GCA_012842765.1 Bacillota bacterium
AATGCCTCACGCCTTTCAGTTACCGACTGCCTCTTTTGATCCACATTGATCTCTGCCTTCTGTGCTTCGAGAGAGCGCGAAAGCGAGATGCTCCATGTGGCCGACGCTACAAACTTGGGAACGCTGCTCCCTGACGGAAATTGAACCTCTGCAGACACCGTAGGAAGCAGACTTTTGATTGCTTCAAGTTCCCGGATGGACGAATCTAGGCCCAATTCTGCCTGAGCAAGCTCGACATCGCTCTCGAACGCTGCCTCGATCATCACATCAAGCGAAGGCATGTCCAACGAAAACTGCGGAAGATCTTCCAGCTCTGCCTCTAACATGTCGACACCGGCCAGCTTGCTCAGTTCTCTCCTAGCCCACCGCTCCTCGTTTTCCGCCTTCACCAGGGCGATTTCAGCATCGAGTACAGAAAGCTCTGCTTGCTCCACGTCTCTTTCCGTAGAGAGCCCAACCTGGCATCTTTTCGTTGCTATCTCAAGTGCAGTCTGGGCAAGCCGCCACTCCTCTTCAGCCGTCTCCCGATTCTTCTGGGACTTCAGCGCGCCAATATAGGCTTTCTGCGCCTTGAGCTTTATTGACGACTCTGATGCATCCAGCTTCATCCTTGCCATATCCGTCGATACCTTGGCGTCCTCACTGGCTCCCGAATGGCCAAACAGTCGCTGAGCGATACCTTCATCCGAACCCGCAAGCCAAGTGTGTGGAAGGGTATATGATAGCTTGAGAGAACCCGAAGACTTGTTCAAATCGTAAGCTGCGTTCAAGCTGATCCTGTCAGTTATCGGGAGTTTGGCGGAAACCTTCTCAGCATCGCCGCGGTCTCCTGTGGATTCAGTTAACTGACTAGCGCTCGACATTCCGCTGGAGATGGTTATGGATGCTGAACGAACGGGCACGCTCAGTCCCTCGCCAATCAGCGCAAGTTCCAGCGGCTGTCGAGCTTGCGGACTGTTCTTCCAGACGTTGACAGCAGCATCCGCAAACGTGTCGATTGACCAGCGTGCCCCGAATGTCCCGTCAGCCGCTGCCCCAGAAGAGGCCGCCAGAATCAGCATGATGATGAAAATCGGCATTCTTCTGCCAACGCTAGCCCTCATGCGCCATCCCTCACATTCCTTATCATTCGTATCTCAACCCCACGATGGGATCGAGCTTTGCCCCCTTGTATGCAGGGTATGCCCCAAAGAACACTCCCACTATCAATGACAGAGTAAATCCCAACGCCACTGATTTCATGTCCACCGCAGTGGGCCAGCTGAACACTTGGCTCACGATGCGGGACCCGACCAAACCGACAACGATTCCAAGAAGGCCCCCGGCAAGACTCAAAGCAGCGGCCTCCAACATGAACTGGGACAAGATCTCATGCTCCTTTGCTCCAATAGCCTTGCGTATGCCTATCTCGCGAGTCCGTTCAGTCACTGAAACTAGCATTATGTTCATGATCCCGATACCCCCCACGACCAGCGACACCGCTGCAATGCCTGACAACAGCAATGTCATGGTGTCAGTCACATCAGATGCTACTTCCAGCATGTCGGCTTGGTTAGATATCCTGAATGAGTCTTCGTCGCCGGTAGCCATCATGAGCATGGCGTATATCTGACTGTAGGCAAGATCCATTGATGAAGCGTCTACTGCTTGGGCAATGATTGTGTTTATGTTCTTGCTCCCGGTTATACGACGCTGCATCGTCGTATACGGCACATACATGGCGTTATCCGAACTTGCGAATCCGCTGTCGCCCTGGCGTTGCGCGACGCCTATCACCGTGAAACGCACTCTGTCAAGCCGGACTTTCTGACCCAGGGGATTATCATCTCCGAAGAGTTCTTCCGCCAGATCCGCCCCGAGAACGCAATTCCATGAACCTTTGTCGATATCCGCATCAGTCAAAAAGGAGCCTTGCGCTAACTTCAGGTTCCTTACCGAAGGATAGTTTGCTGAGGTGCCAGTTACGGTTGTGCTGAGACCTTCTGCTCCGTGCACTACTGTGCTCTGCCTTTGCACCTGTGGCACTACCTCGCCAACGGTGTTGATGTTTTCAATGATCGGCAGAATATCGGAGGTAATAACAGATCTCAAGCTTCTATATCCGCTGCTTATGGTTATCAGATTCGAACCTAGTCTCTGTATTTGCGACTGCGTCTGCACCTTAGCCCCAGTGCCTATCGATACGGTGATGATCACAGCCGATACACCGATTATCACGCCGAGAGCCGTCAGTATTGAACGAAACGGATTGCTTGTAACCCCACTCAAGGCGAGTCTCAGATAGTCGGCAGGCCTCACTTGTCTACACCCCCTCCAAAGCGCGAACATCCTCAATGCACTCGCCGTCCCTGAACGTCAGCACTCTAGGGGTATAGGCTGCAATGTCAGGATCATGGGTAACGATTACCACAGTTATCCCCCGCTTGTTCATGTCGGCAAGGATGTCCATGATCTCGTAGCTCGATTTGGTGTCCAGATTTCCAGTGGGTTCGTCTGCCAGAACTACGCGGGGATTGCTTACCAGGGCACGGGCGATGGCGACCCTCTGCTGTTGGCCTCCAGAAAGCTCATTTGGTCTGTGGGATGCCCTGTCCGCAAGGCCCACCATGTCCAAGGCGCGGATGGCTTCTTCCCGTCTGATGCGAGGATGGACTCCCGCATATACCAACGGCAGCTCCACATTGCCTACGGCAGTCAGTTTGGGCAGCAAGTTAAAGGACTGAAAGACAAAGCCCATGATCTTGTTTCTAACTTCTGCCAGCTCGTCTGAGCCGAGGCTCCCAACTAAGCAGCCATCCAGCCAGTATTCGCCAGAGGTGGGCTTGTCAAGGCATCCAACTATGTTCAGCAGGGTAGACTTGCCCGATCCCGACTGGCCCATGATCGACACGAACTCGCCTTCGTCCACTGCCAAGTCGACTCCTTTCAATGCACGAACCTCTATAGATCCCTTTCCCATGGAGTAGATCTTGCTGACTTCTTTCAATTCGATGAGACTCATTGCCATCGCCCCTATCTCTGAGGTGGAGCGAATCCACCGCTCGGACCGCCCATGCCAGGGACTCCGGTCGGCGCCTCGCCGGGCATCCCAGGCATCATCCCCGGCATGCCTTGCTCTGGTTCACGTCCTGCAGAGCCCTGATCCTCATTTGATGATACAGCCCTAGGATTTGGAACTGCCACCATGTCTCCGAGATTCAGACCGTCCACAATCTCAGTTCCGCCATCAGTTGCGAGACCGACGATAACAGGGCGCAACTGTACACTGCCATCAGCATTGTAGATGCGGGCCACAGTCTCGCCTCTGCGCGTTTCCAAAACACTGTTGGGGACGATGAGCGCGTTCTCGACTCGATCCACCATGATGCTGGCCTCAGCGCTCATCCCCGGGCGTACATCTTGAGTGGGGTTGTCCAGTCTGATGTCTACATTGAATACAACCACGCCGGACTGGTTTTGACCGATTTTTCCCACAAAACACACGTTGCCAGCATATTTCCGATCGTCCAATGCGTCCATGACAACCTCGGCGCCTTGCCCTACCTCGACAGAGCCTATGTCGTACTCATCAACGGTCACTCTGACCACTACATCGCTGAGGTCTGTAATTACGGCGACAGGATTGGATGTAGACACGCCCGCGCCGACTGTCGCCTTCACGCTGCTTACCACCCCACTGATCGGGGCCCAGATCACACTGTCGCTGGCTTTGGTAACAAGGCGATCCAGCTTTAGCGCTGCCGCATTATAGGACTCTTTGGCCTGCAGCACATCTGACTCGGCTGACCTGAGTTCCTTCTCAGTCGCCGCCCCTTTTGCATGGAGACTCCGGATTTTCTCGAGGGCAACTTCCGAAGACGCCAAGTTCTCCCGCTTCTGCCTCACTTCAGCCTCAGTCTGCTGCACCTCCAGTTCATCGCGTTCCAACCTGATCAACACGTCCCCCGCTCTAACCTCGGTTCCCTCGTCCACATCCACCCGGGCGACGATGCCCGCCTTGCTTGGATATACGTCGACAGTCCGAATGGTCTGCACATTGCCTGTGGCATAGATGTCAGTTGAGAGCTCTCCCCGTCTGACCTCGATAGGTATGTATGGGTTGCTCGCGGCTCCTGGCTTCGACCTGGAGCGATTCCACCACATGAATCCGGCACCGCCCGCCACGGCAATCAGCAACACAATGATCACAGCAGTTTTGCTTCGTTTCATGCCTTCGACCTCCATCACTCACCGCCTGAGCACAGATTACCAGCGTCATGTGTCGGGAATGTGAACACATGATGAACTTTTGCCTTCTCTTCCAGCCTCTAGGGTTCCCGGACGGCTTCGAAGAGGCACTGAACACTTCTGAGTGCCAAATGTCCGAAAACAGAAAATGGGCGATGTGAATGCGAAGATATTGGAGGGACAAGTAAAAACGTTCCTCAGGGAAAACTGGATAGTGCAACGCATCAGCGCTCTTCATGTAATCTTGATCTGTGGTGGGTCAGGATTGTGGCCCTTAGGCGGGTTTAGGAAGCCTGCGCACCAGCTTTGTAGAACAACCAATTACAGTGTGCGGAAAGGAGGCGATTGGGCTAGATCGGATTCAAACTAAGAGTAGCACTAGACCCCGTTTCATGGGTGCATACCTGTGACCTGTGAATTTCCCGACACGGTTTTGTCATAGCGCCAGTGATTACCATATTGCTGTATGGCCAGTCAAAGAGCGTGATGGAGGGGTTCTTAGCTGCAATCTCAATCATGTGATGTGCGAGCCTGAGGCGGGGATTGGAGATAAGTGTCTAAGCCCTGACCAAATCGTACTGAGTCATCTATCGCCTAGAACGTGAAGCGGGAGTTTCCGTTGGACGGACGATAATCCTCAATCAGCAAAGTGAATCCATGATGCCCCAAATTACGATCTGGCGTCCACACACCTTCTCATTTTGCTTGGTGTGTTGTACGCGTATACGAAGGCTCCCTGTTAACTGCATACGCACTGTTTCGGGCACAGTATTCTCGGGGCCCGGCCCACATGTTCTTTTTCGGGTTCAGCTCTGGAGAATACGAATGTCCCAACGGTTTTTGCTGTATTCATGACCCTTTGAACTACGGTTTGCAACCGCATCGTCTATATCCTTCGGTGAACGGACTTCGGCTGCCGCTTCTGTGATCCGTAGCAGCCTCCATGACTTGCTTGTTCCGCCGATCTACGTATCTTCAGACAAAGATACTGGAACATCCAAGCATCTAGCCTTTCATAACCTTAATCCTTGACATTGGCATGGGCAATCTCTGCCTTCAGCTGTCAGCCATCATATTAGCTAATTTGGGCTATGGAAGCTGAAAACTGTTCATTGTCGGGTTGCTCAGCTATAACATCCCCGTGGAAGGCAAGCATGCCTGATTGCCGCGATAGACGACTCTCCCGGCACAATCCATTTATCACTC
This sequence comes from Bacillota bacterium, assembly GCA_012842765.1. Classification (GTDB taxonomy): domain Bacteria; phylum Bacillota; class DTU025; order DTU025; family DTU025; genus UBA10085. The sequence continues at coordinate 5,434 of DUWJ01000199.1, forward strand.
GATGAATACCGCTGAATACCAGTTGGGCGTTTCATCCTCGCTCTTGAGAGTATCCAACGGCAGGCCGAAGCGGTGCACGGTCTTGAAAACGTCAATGCCCACACTGTGAAAGGCCGGACGCGCCTTTTGGGGATTGGCGCACGGCTTACCGACAAATCCGGCGCATTGCCCGCATATGGCGCAATCGCTAAGTGAAAAGGCCAGATAATATCCGCGCAAAAAGGCTTCGCGTTCAATGCCGAAGGAGACATCCTGCGAAATACGTTTATCCGTAGAATGAATGATAATCCCCCAAGAATAACGGCGCAACACCTGTTCATACTCCCAAGGTCTAAGAGAAAGAGGCCGAGAGGGGCAAGTGTGCCCATAGCCCCAGTCACCGCAACCAAAAGCGCACTTTAAGATAGTCCGCGGATCGAATACGATATCACTGATTTCAAAGGGGACGGCATGATCAGCCCCCCACTCCAAGGCCAGATCCACGAAGTACTCGGCATCCATAAGCCACTACACCTCTTTGGAAGTTTCAACTTGGTCAGTCTCCAAGATAGGATTCCTCAACTTAATCCCGTAACCAATGCCGCGGCCTCCTCAGGCAAAAACAAATCCGATGCTAACCGTCGGGCTCGTTTGAGACAAGCCGGGGCACTCATCCTATTGCCACAGTATCCGTAAAGCCTCTTCCAGCTCGACATTTTCTCCGCTTCATTCTCATCTAGCAACTTCCCGTACGGATGGCTTGCCACCTAGGAGATCCCGAATTCCCATCGCCAACGCTCACGCGCTTCGAGTTGATGAGCGCTTTTGTCGACAACCTGACTCCGTCTGAAATTCAGACCTTGGCCGCTTAGGAATGCTCAGAATACCCCAGTGCCTCGGGCATGAAGCCCTGCTGATGTTATGATTATACCAAACTCAAGGAGGTTAGAGGAGAAAGCTGTGTCAGGATCC
>DUWJ01000200.1 GCA_012842765.1 Bacillota bacterium
TCCGCCTTGAAATTGAGACTACATTCCCTTGCCTGGTCCGGTCTGAGGTAATTGATACCAGCCTTTTGAATACATAGTCTGCCAGAGCCCGCGTTGCTCATTCATCCAGTCATCATGACTGTTCTTGAAGGTTTCGCGCACGCTCTGGTTTGACGCCTCCACTGTAGCCATGTGATATCCCAGCGCCAACTCCTTGAGGTCACTCAACAGATCAGCAGCAATATCCCTGTCGCTCAGCCTGTTCTGGTCCATAGTTCTCCTCCTTTCGGTTTCGGACCATTCTAAGATCATTGCATTGGCATCTGTCCTGACTGACCCACAAGCCCCGAAAGGGCATTGACATGGCGTTGGCATGACTCCATCATCCTCTGAACGCTACCCTTCAGCTGCGGATCTTGGATCTGGTTCGAATAGATGCTACACTTCTTCAAACACAGCTGCTCCTTGCTGAGCTGGTCTTGAGCATACAAGACCTCGCGAGGCGTCAACCCTTTCTGTTGAACCAATCCCGCACCCCCTTCCGATGGAATAACGGACGTATCGCTATACGTATCATCCCGCGACTGGGGCATAGGTATTCGTTGGACCATCAGTATGCTAGTGGGCAGGGCTGAAACGAAAGTTGACAATGTCGCCATCGGCCATCACATATTCCTTGCCCTCAAGCCTCACACTCCCGGCTGATCTGGCATCGGCTAGAGATCCGGCTGACATGAGGTCGTCGCACGCAACGACTTCCGCCCGGATAAAACCTCGTTCAATGTCGGAATGAATCTTCCCCGCCGCACGCTTTGCTGTGGTCCCGTTCTCAATCGGCCACGCGCGAACCTCATCTTCACCGACAGTGAAGAAAGAGACAAGTCCCAGGCTATCATAGACTGCGCGCGATACCTGCTCAATACCGCTAACCTCTATTCCGTAAGCAGCCATGAACAGATCTTTGTCGTCAGAATCGAGCTCCGCAATTTCCGCCTCTATCTCCGCCGCCAATCTGATCAGGGGTATGCTTCGTTCGCAACAATACTCTTGAAGTTGACTGTCTCGAGGAAACTTTCCTTCTCTGAATTGCTCTTCACTCATGTTGGCAACTACCACAATGGGCTTCACCGACAGCAGTCCGTATCCTCGAAGTCCCGCAGCTTCCTCCGGCTCGAGCTGGATATCCCTGAGGCTGCGCCCAGCGCCAAACTCCTCGTCCAATCGCTCCATGAGGGCCAATTCCTTATCTTCCTCTTCTGTACGCTTTCTTGAGGAATTCAACCGCTCTATCCGGGCTTCTGCAATAGCCATGTCAGCCAGGATTAGCTCGTCGGTCAGCGCCGACGCATCTGCAAGGGGATTGGGTTCTCCCAGCTCCAAGGAGTCGAATGTGCGGACTACGTTTACAAGAGCGTCAACATTCCTCATATGGTTGATGAGCAGTGTTAACCCCCGTGCAATTTCACGTTTGTTCGAGCTAAAGTCGTCGAACGTTGATCCAGATGATGCCCTTCCTGCCAAGTCCACTACCTCTAGCTGTGCATAAGTAGTCTTCTTAGGCTGATACATCTTGCTCAAAAGATCGATACGAGCATCCGGAACTCGAGCCATCCCGATGCTCGCATCCTGTTTGCGCGACGGGGCAACTCCGGTCAGGAGACGAAATAGGGTCGTCTTCCCCGCTCCCGGCATGCCCACTATGCCAATTCTCATACAACCTGCACCTTCTCGTTGTCTACTCGCAAGCCTCGTCCTAACGAAGGGTTGCTCATTTCTTTATCCATTTCCACGATCCTACAGAAGAATAAAACACTACATCAGGCGTCACGCATTCTTCCAAAACAGGACCCTCCAAGAAACTCCCGCATGATGGAATTAGGAGGAATATCAGCCCTCTCTACCGGAAGGATGTACGCAAGGAACTTGCGCAAACGCTTAGCCTCTATATACTCGGGATCCTCCTGTCCAATCGCGGCCAACAGCGGATCGGCATATGGCTTCAACACCGCAAGCTCATAGGCTAACGCCGTATTGAACATCACATCGGCAGTCTCTTGGAAAGGGAAAATGTTCCTTTCCTCTCCAGCCCTAACCTTAGGCCACATCCTTATGGTGTCCTTCGCGCTGTGCCCACGGAAGAGATTGTCCCTCACCAGCCTCCTCAGGATCCTCACATCAGTCGTTGGTATCCGGTTGTGATCATCAATATTGAGATGAGTAAGGGCCGATGCATATATCTTGAATTTTCGGCCCATCGGAATAGATCTAGTCAACTCATCGTTGAGCCCGTGTATCCCCTCAATGATGAGCATCTGATCCTGTCCAAGTTTGATGGGACGACCCTTCGAGGACCGCTTGCCTTCGATAAAATCAAAGACAGGAACTTCGACCTCTTCGCCCTGAATCAGGCGGGTAATGTGCTCATTGAGCAACGGAATATCGATTGCCTCTATGGTCTCGAAGTCGTATTCGCCCTCTTCATCGACGGGGGTATTCGCGCGATCGACGAAGTAGTCGTCGAGAGAGAGTGGAACAGGGTTCAGCCCATTCACTCTCAACTGGACCCACAGGCGTTGAGCGAAAGTGGTCTTTCCCGAGGATGAAGGGCCGGCAATGAGCACTACCGCTATCCTGTCCCGGTTCTGAGCAATAACGTCGGCAATCTGGGCAACCTTTTTCTCGTGGAGCGCCTCCACGATTTGAATTAAAGCATCGATATTGCCCGCGCGGATCACGTCATTGAGGGATGCCACATCGTTTACTCCAAGGACCCGCCCCCATTTCTCCGCCTCAAAGTAAACATTGGCAAGCTTACCCTGCTCAACGTACTCGGGCAATTCCAGCGGGTTGCTCCTTCTTGGCAGTTCCAAGATAAACCCTGGCAAATAATGTCGAAGCCTGAAAGTGCCAAAATATCCCGTGCTAGGCGCCATGTACCCATATAGGTAATCGCTTAGCCAACCGCATTCGTATATGTTGACCGTGTCGGCCTTCCGATACCGAAGCAACCGAGCCTTGTCCATCTGTCCATCTACTCTGAATAGCTCTATGGCATCTTCCACGAGCATACGCTTTCTGTTTATAGGCTTGTCGGCCTCAACAATCTCCCGCATCCGCTGTTCAATCGCGCGAACGTGCGCCTCAGTAAGCGGCCTTGTCCATTTGATCTCGCCATACAGGCCGTTCGAGAGCGAATGCTGTATGATTACGCGGCAATCCTTGAGCACTTCACGGGCGGCCATCACCAACACGAGGATTCCAGTCCGGGTGTACACCCTCATGCCATCTGAATCGCCCATGTCAACAAACTCCACATGCGCGTCCGTGTCAAGGACATACGTCAGTTCCTTAAGGTTATTGTCGACCTTAGCAGCCATCACAGGCCAGCGGAGTCCATGGGGAATGATCTTCGCCAGTTCCTCAAGAGAAATGCCTGAAGCCACGTTGTGCTCGCTGCCGTCCGGCAGGGTTACCCTTATCGAACTCTCCATGGTTATCCTCCCCTTGTTGCGGGCAGACGTACCTAATATCTTTCGACAACGCAGCGTAGTTCCCTCCATAACTACGACTTGCCGAGGAACCCGCCATCTAGCGCCGCCTCAAAAGCCTTGTTGAAAGCGAAAACGCCTATCACGAAGTATACTCCCGCAAGAATTGCCGCGGACGCCAAATCCCCTCCAGCCACGAATTCTCCAAGGCCGACTCCGCCGAAGGTTATTTCGCGAGCCATGTAGTAGCATCCCCCGTATGGCAGGAATCTGCTGACTGCAGCTACTGAACCCTTCTTCGCATCCACCGGGACAAATGCCACAGCGAACAGACCCATAGAGATCAAGTTGACAAGTCCCCCTATTCTTTTTGCTAGGAGGGCGATCCCGCCCAGAACATAGCCTATTCCCAGCATTCCTAAGCGCATCAAGATCAGCGGCACGAGCGCAGACAGTTTCGGAGGAGGCATGCGGGCGCCTGTTGTAAGAGACACCGCCAGTATTATGACGGCGATATTGGGCAGGAAATTCGCAAGCGACGCGATATCCCGTATAAGGGCAATACGCCAAAGTGGAATACTAGAGGAACTGAGCTGCTCAACCACGCCTGACCCCGGCTCCTCCGTGACAATTCGCACCACTCCCTGCAAGGCCCCCATACAAAAAAAGACGCATGCAAGGGAAAACAGGAGCTCATCGGCAGCGTCCCCGGAGGTAACAGCCCGTCCCGAGGCAGCCATAATCGCCACAGTCAGAAAGACATATGCTGCCAGTGTCTCAGTAATCAGTTCCACAGGACTTCTGATCTTTCGGATCAGTCCCTTCTTGATCTCAACCCATACCGCTTGCACATTCATCAGATATCACGCTACGTAAACCCCCTCCTTCTCCTTCAATTACAGGGGAAAGTAGCGTTTTCCCTCCTCTCGCACAGCATTGGCCGATGCCGAGATCCTTTTGCCATCCAAGTTGCACAGGTTAAAACAGCCTGTAACATGTATTTCCAAAGATAAAGCACTCCTAGCCTTTATACCCAACCTTGCAAAACAGGCCAAACCCGTGAATATACCCAGCTCTCCTGCGCTCGCTGCTTGGTGATGTACCCATAGGCCTCCGTAAACACTTGGATATAACTCCTGCAGCATTGTTCCCATGCACGCCACATCGTGGCA
>DUWJ01000201.1 GCA_012842765.1 Bacillota bacterium
CTCATACCCCCTGAGCAGGCCACCTGAAAGGTTGGTGCTCCTCCCTGGCCAGATAGAATCGATGGCTCCTTTGACAAGGTCTTTATTCGTGACCTTCTGAGATGGGAGTGCTACGTCAACCTCGTGGTTAAAGACGGTTATTGATAGGACATCGTTGTTCTACAAGGAATTGTGTTGCCTGCTTCACCTGACCCGCTTCGGTCGAGCACTACGTTGATGTTGAGCGGCAACCGCGAGTCGGACTTGTCGCTGCCTGCTTTGGCCTCTTCGGTGGCTTGGTTTGACGCCGAAAGCTCGATCACAGCCCAGAGTTTTCCGGGCCTGTTTGCCGGGAGCATGCCATGGGATAAAGCAATTCCGACTTGAATAGGGCTTACGACCTTCTCATCATTCACTTCGTCGTGTATTAGCTGCCTCTAGCTATGGGCAAGCAAGGTAGTGGTTAACATGTCACAAAGAGGACTGGCTTGTGTTCTAAAAGCGTCAGTTGCCGGTCGAAGCGGTCTATGTGATGATTCGCCAAAACCTTGCCGGAAATCGGCGTCCCTGAAGCGGAATTCACCGATGCTTGCTTATATATAGATACCCGTTCATCTCGATTTGACCTTTTGGCTCGCCGGGTGCTGCGGGAGATTGGAATTGGGTTGCGGAAGGACGTTTTGCTTCAGACATCACATCGAGGACAGTTTCCGGGATCCTGGCTGGTTTTCGGCCCAACATTTGCCGTCTCCATGCTGGATCAGCTTCACTTCTGATCAGGGCCCTTACTGATCGAGGCGCATACTGCGGGACCACTGTTTCCACCCAGGGTTCCGGGAAGATGCGGGCGCGTGTTGTCGGTGGTTGTCGCGCATTTCGCGGTCGAGGATGGTTTTTTGAATATGAGTCCAAATCCAGTCGTATACTTGCATGGTCTGTCAATCTGCTGACCGGCTCCTATCTTTATGAGAGGCGTCGATGGGGCAGATTATCGATGATATCAAGGACGGTTTGCGGAGTAGGGTTGCACCTAGGGTGGTGCTATCAACCCACGGTGTAGTGCGGGGGAGGAATTGGCGGCAAAATGGATGCGCGATTGGTGCGCGGCCTCATTATCGCTCTCATCTTCGGGACAGTGGCTCTCCTCGTGGTGTTTAAGATATCAGGAGCAAAGGTCACTTGGTCGGATTTGATGAGAATCAACCCGGTTGTGGTTATCGTGGCGCTTTCGCTCGTGACGGCGACTTGGGTTTTCGATAGCCTCCGAATGTCGGCCCTAATCCGAGCCATAGGCGAGAAACTCGGTTTTTTGAGCGGGATTCGTGTCGCCATAACCGGCGTTTTTGTGGCCAGCTTGATGCCGTTCAATGCAGGCGGAGAACCCATGCAGATCTACTTGTTGAGGAATGAGGGCCTCAGCGTGGGACAGGCATCGGCAGTCGTAGCGGTAAAAACCTTCTGCAACGCTCTTGCAAAGGTTATTGTGGCATTGACTGCGTCTTCATGGATCGTCCTGTCCGGCATAGGTTGGCGTGTGCCGCAGCAGATGAAAGCGGTGTTGTTGACTGCGTCCTCGCTGTACGTGGGATTCTTCCTTTTCTCGCTGTTCCTGATGAATGACCCACAGCTGATCGAGACTGTTATTGCTCCGATTCTTCGCAGCCGATTTGTTGCCAGGCTGTTAAAACCTGATGGAAGTGAACGGGTTCTCAAATCGATAAGGAAGTGGATCTCCGAGTTTCAGGTCGCACTTGCGCACTATTGGGAGTGTGAACGTTGGACCCTGCTGGGAGTGATCTATCTGAGTGTGGCCGGATGGCTTGCCCTTATTCTGGTGCCTACGATGATCCTCGCTGGGCTCGGGGTTAGGGCGCCTAGCGAGCAAGTGATGGCCAATGTAATTCTCTTTCATATGGTTTCATCGTATGTTCCTACTCCCGGGGCGAGCGGCGCGGCCGAGCTGGGGTTTGCCGAGCTGTTCAGGATGGTTGTTCCGCCGGATCTGATCGGTGTGGCTGTAGCCCTTTGGCGGCTGCTCACCTACTACTTTACCCTGTTGGTGGGGGGCACTTTAACCTTGAGTCGGTTGTTGCGAGGCAGCGTTGGGCCGGCAGGGGATGAGGGATGAGGTTGGGGCCCTAGGCACAGGAGCTGAGGTGTTGGGCGTAGAGGATAGTTCTTCTGAGTCATCAAGGAAATCGGGGCGTGTTGGAGCCTGGTTATACCCAACATCCTGCTGCGCGATTTTTTCCGGAGGTCTGCGCAAGCCGGGTAGCCGACATATCTGCAGCCATCGCTTGGACAAATGTCAAGGAGGTATGGCTTTTCGGAGGGATTCATGGAGTTCACCGTTAAAGCCCAGATAGACTAGGAAGGTTTTGGCCATGTCGTCGCACTCCATCCAGGTGCGTGGATTGAACGGACTTGATCAGGCTGAGTCCTCGCAGCTATGGAATGAGTGTCGAGGATATGGCGGAACTCGGCAAGCCCTCTGGCCAACATGGTGCTTTCTCAGGGTTAGTTCGATGAGATAGGACTGATTGATCTCGCAAAACATGAGGTCGGCCCCACCTTACTTGATTGAAACGCGTTGCCATCGAGGAGGCGTAGATTTGGGTGTGGGAATTCAGGGCAGTGGGTGAATATCCCCAAACGAGGTCTCGGCAGCTGAAAGGAGACTGAGACTTAATGGAGTATGAACAATGATAAGCGGATGAGAGAGCATGAGGCGGCAATCGAAAGAGCCTGTTAAAGTCTGAAGTAGTGGTGTGAATTTGGCAGAAGGATTTTGGGGTATTGACGGAACAGCCATCATGCGATTCTCTTCGGATGTAATACAGACTCAAACCGAATAGGGACAGGCCATATTGCACTATTTCGGAGGTATTTTCTTGAGATTA
>DUWJ01000202.1 GCA_012842765.1 Bacillota bacterium
ACGTAGGAATCTGCCGGCTCATCGGTGGTCCATGTGATTATCGCCGAATCCAGGGGGCCCCTGGTTGCCTGTACCCCATATATCCTCGGCGGCTGTGTGTCTAAAGAAGGAGGCGCAGTCATGACAGCCTCGATCGACGCATGGTTGCCTGCTCCGTCAACCACGGAAAACCGGACTCTCGGCGTCGCACCAACACCTGCAGGCAAAGATATGGCAAAATCACTTCCATACCAGTCGAACCAGCGCCAATCATTGCCGTCATAAGACATCCAAAACCCGACTATCCCACTAGGATCATTGGCCGAAAGGACAACTCTCGTCCTGCCATCATAACCTCCGTAACCGCCTGTTTGCATGCTCTCCAAGCGTGCAGTGGCTACTGGTGGCGTCGAGTCGAGCACTATCGTCCCCGATTCGCCGGGTATGCCTATACCGAATAGGCCACGAAATTTCACGTATACTCTCTTTGTCCCGTCTCCCGGAGTCAATTCCCAAGTGAACTCTCCATATGGCTCAGGCTTCGAAAACCAGGAGCTCCAGGTGGAATTGTCATTACTAAAAGCGACAGTTGAGTAATCACTGTAAACTGCGAGCCGAACCGTCCGGCTGTTTGTATATTCAGCGCCATCGTTTATCACGATTCCGCTGAACGGTTTGTCCGGTTTGCTCCCTTCCGCCACTATGGACTTGGGCTGCACGCCAAGGGGCGATACACCGTAACCGCCCATTTCACGTTCGATGCGCTCCTTGTAAATGGCGGCTATGCGGTTTTCAGCATTGATTCCCAGGGCATGGTTGACAGTGGCAAGCGCCGCATTTGCATTGCCGGTCTTCCACTGGGCTATACCCTTTAAAAGCAGCGCATTATCAGATCCATACGTTGGCAATGCGTCCACAAGTTCGCTGAACGTCTGCAATGCTTGGGCATATGAACCCGATTCGAGCAGAGCCGAACCAAGTCCGTATCTTGCCCGTAACAGATTCGGATTGGCCGACGCGGCAGCTGAATAGCACTGCACAGCCTGTGCCGACTGCCCTGAAAGCCTGTATATGTTGCCAATTGCATCATTAGCCAGTATCGACTCGGGATCCCTCTGCACCGCCTGACGGTATGCATCCAATGCTTGCGTGTGGAGTCCGCGCGCAGCCATCGCATCGCCAAGCCGCTTGTAAAGATAGGCTGGCGCGCCAGACCTGCTTGTAGCCTGCAACAGCAACTGCTCTGCCTGATCATATCTGCCACTCCTGTATTCCAACACTGCAGATACACCAAGAATCACGGGGTTGAGCCTGTCGCCAGTTGCAGAGATAATACGATCAATCTGCGCAGTCGCTGCCTGGATATTCCCTTCCTCCAGGTATATATAGGCAAGGAGAACAGCAGGGTCGACTGCCGTCCTATCCTGAGCGACGGCCCTCTCCAAGGCAACTTTGGCATCTCCGGGTCTTCCGCTAATGAAATGGAGAACTCCCTGTCGGTAATGGCCTTCTGCATACGGCGGCGAGTAGAGTGCCGCCTTTGAGTAGGCTTGAATCGCTCGTTCGACATCTTGATATCCCTGTTCTGAAAGGGGTGGGAAGCCCAGCTTTCTGACGGGATCCGGTTCCGTAAAAAGCTCCATCCGATAATTGAACACCCTGGCAGCCTTCGACCTCATCTCGTAGGCGCACCCAAGCCCGAAGTGAGCGCGGGTGTTTGTCGGTTCTATGTATATTGCCTGTTCAAACTGGCCTATAGCTTCATTTGCAGCACCCTGTGCGAGATACTGCTCGCCCCGCAGAATGTAATCATAAGCTGAAATCTGCGCTTGCGAACTAGTTGACACCAATGTGCCTACGAAAAGCACCAGGGCTAAGCTAGCGAAGATGAATAGCACCTTCCTTTTGCTCTTCATTACCTCTGCCCTCCCTATTTGTTGGACTCAGTAGGTATAGACGCTGTGCGAAGCCAGCGGTTCCAATATGCAAGAACCCCGCTTGCCTGTTCGTCACGCGGGGTCCACCATCGAGCGCTCCAATAGATATTTCATGAACTACGGGTATATGCGATTGATTAGGCGCGGGAAAGGAATCATCTCCCTAACATGCTCGCTGCCGGTAATCCACGCTACTGTTCTTTCGATCCCTAGCCCGAACCCGGAATGGGGGACCGATCCATAGCGCCGGAGATCAAGGTACCAACCGTAGGCTTCCTCAGGGAGATTATGCTCGCGCATCCGCGCCGCCAGGAGATCCAGGTCGTGAATTCTCTCACTGCTGCCGATGATCTCGCCGTAGCCCTCAGGCGCCAGCAAGTCAGAGCATTTTACTATCTCGGGCCTATCCGGATCAGGCTGCATATAGAAGGCCTTTACCTTTGTTGGATAACCGGTTACAAATACCGGCTTGTCGTATTTCATCGAAATCGTAGCCTCGTCGGGCGCCCCGAAATCGTCTCCCCACTCGAATTCCTTACCCTCCTCGTGCAACAGTTCCACGGCCTCATCATACGAAAGCCGCGGGAATGGCGGCACAATACACTCCAGTTTCGAAAGGTCTCTTTCGAGCGTGATCAGCTCCTGCCGGCGTTTGGCAAGGCAACGCTGTACGATGTATGACAAGAACTCTTCCTGAATCACCATATTGTCTTCCTGAGTGGCATAGGCCATCTCGGGCTCGATCATCCAAAACTCGATAAGATGCCTTCGCGTTTTAGATTTCTCAGCCCTAAAGGTCGGACCGTAGCAGTAAACTTTGCCAAATGCCATGCACGCCGCCTCATTGTACAGCTGGCCGCTCTGGCTCAGATACGCCTTTTCGCCGAAGTAGTCGGTCTCGAATAAGGTAGTAGTTCCTTCGCATGCCGCCGGCGTCAGAATTGGCGCGTCGATCTTGACGAACCCGTTGCTTCGCAGCCAGTCTTCTGCCGCAGAAATCACCTCGTCCCGCACCAGCAACGCAGCGTGTTGTCGAGGATTACGAATCCACAAGTGCCTGTGATCAAGAAGGAAATCCACGCCGTGTTCCTTTAGGGTTATTGGGTATTCCTCAGCCAGCTGTACAAGCTCCACGCCTGTAGCTGACATCTCGAATCCGCCCGCCGCCCTCTTGTCAGCGCGAATGCGCCCGGTGACCAATATCGACGATTCTTGCGTCAGGTTGTTGCACAGTTCAAACTGGTCATCAGGGATTTCGCCACGAACGGCGACAGCTTGCATGAAACCTGTCCCATCCCTTATTATCAGGAAATGGATGCCTCCACTCGACCGCTTGTTATATAGCCACCCCTTAATAGTGACCTCTTCTCCATCATGTTCTCGTATGTCGGCGATACGGACGGACTGCAATAACCACACCTCCGGATGACCTCATCTTCATCAAGATGTTTCCATAGTAACTACTATTATAAT
>DUWJ01000203.1 GCA_012842765.1 Bacillota bacterium
ATCGAAAGCCGGCTCAAGGCTTGGCATCGAATGCCATGTCGACGTCGTCAGCTGCTACGTCGGGGCTTCCCACGCCCCTCCTCGAGCTTATAGATGTCAATTCATCATACGGCCCCGCAGTGGTCCTGCAGGGTGCAAACCTCTACGTCAATCCCGGCGAAGCAGTGGCGCTTTTAGGAGTGAACGCTGCAGGCAAGAGCACCCTGCTAAAGACTATTGCAGGAAGGCTCCGCCCCACTCGGGGGGAGATCCGGTTCATGGGCGAGCGGATAGACGGACGGGAAACCAACGAGATCATCAGGATGGGCATGGGAGTTGTGCCGGAAGGACGAAGGGTCTTTCAGGAACTCACGGTGATGGAGAACCTGGAAGTGGCGGCTGATGCCTTAGGCGACCCGGAAGGGGCCCGGGAGGGCATCGACCGAGCGCTCTCCATCTTCCCTGTCCTGGCAGACAGGAGATCACAGCTCGCCGGAACCCTGTCCGGGGGCGAACAACAGATGCTGGCCATTGCAAGGGCTCTCGTCACATCTCCCCGCCTCATATGCATGGATGAACCCTCCATGGGGCTAGCACCTATAATGGTGGAAAGGGTTATGGAGGCCATTGCCGAGATAAACCGGGCTGGAACCGCGGTTCTTCTGGTGGAGCAGAACGCGAAGGCCGCTCTTTCAGTTGCGGACCGAGCCTACATTCTCAAGGACGGCAGGACATCGGCGCCTTCCAATCCGAACCAGATTCTGTCGGGCGAAGCTGGAAAGGTTGCAAGCATATTTTGATTGATCCAAGAAGCAGGGCTATCTTTGCAGACCGCCCTGCTTCACTCTCTCTTTTCAGGAGAAACTTGTGTGAATCTCTCTCGCGCAGCGCCGACGCGCTACTCTTCTTGCGCACTCGCTTGTACGTGCCGTACAACAGCTTCGGCGATCCCCTGCATGATTGGACTCTCATACATCTCGATTTCGCCCCTATCGGCTGCTTCAGATAGAGCGGGATCGATAGGCATTTCCCCGATGAACGGAATTCCCATTTCAGCGGCAAATCCAGCGCCTGCCGGCTTCCCAAAGGGATACATCGTTTCGCCGCATCCAGGGCACTTGATGTAGCTCATGTTCTCGATAAGCCCGATTATGGGTTTGTCCATCATCTCGGCCATGTTCACCGCTTTGCGAACGACGAGAGCCGCTACGTCCTGCGGGGATGAAACCGTTATCAGCCCCTCGACCGGTATCGACTGCATGACTGAAAGCGGAATGTCGCCCGTTCCCGGCGGAAGGTCGATTATCATGAAGTCGAGATCACCCCAGCTAACGTCTGTCCAAAACTGCTTTACTGCTCCGGCAAGAAGAGGACCGCGCCATACTACTGGCCTGTCTTCCCTGTCCAAAAGCAAGTTGAGGGAGACTATCCTAATCCCCAGCCTCTCTGTTTGCGCCGGAAAGAGCCCTGTCTCCGCAGAATCAAGTTTGCCATGAACACCGAACATCTTGGGTATGCTAGGGCCGGTAATGTCTGCGTCCATTACGCCTACTTTGTATCCCATTCGGGCCAGCGCGACCGCGGTAAGAGCCGTTACCGACGACTTGCCCACTCCACCCTTTCCGCTCATTACTCCAATGACATGACGCGTGCTCGAAAGCGCGTTTTGCTCGTATTCTTCCATTCTTCCGTCCTTCTTGCGTCTTTAGTTTCGGTATACCCACCCTCGTGGGGCAGCACAACCAATACTTCAGCCACTATCACCGCTTCCGTAGATCGAGCAATGTCGATCAGTCGGTGCTTTTGGCTGCTGACTCTTCGGCGCCTGAGCGATGCGAGCAACCACGGCGTCCACGCTCTCTTCTGCGCGGACA
>DUWJ01000204.1 GCA_012842765.1 Bacillota bacterium
CGTTTGAACGCCCGGATTTGTCTTGTTGGTGCGCATGCCTGCAATAGAGCTTGCAATGTACATGAGAATGACCAATGCTGTTGCAGTGGTGTTAGGTTGCACCGGGCGCCCTCCTCTCCAGGTAGACGTAATATTGTATCGTCTGCCGCAGCGCAGCTGAGAGAGGATTTCGTCGCTGCCTCCTTATCTCCTTCAAGTAAATAGGGGCTGGAATAGAGATAGCTGGAAATATCAATCGACCGTTAGTGCACGAAAAAGGCTGTCGGAGCACACATCTTTTTCGATGTGTTTATCCAACCTTCGCAGGACTTCTGCTCGGTAGAAAGAATTCAAATGTGTTGGGGATGCGGTATCTCGGAGGTTTTTGCCTCCCTTTGCCACAAATCTTCGCATATTGAACGTGTCAAGGAAGTGAATTCTAATTGTCAGAACGCCAAGACTGTTATGGAGAAAGCTCTAAGCTTTGCAACGCTCAGGACTCGCGTCCTGTTGTAAGGGTGATGCCCGTTATAGATGAACGGAGGCCTTGTCCGTCACTTCCAGGATACATGAGCGGGTCGGCTGCGGGAATCGATCTTATGGCGTGCCTTGAGGATAAGGTAGAGCTTGCGCCCGGAGAATACAGGATGATTCCGACAGGCCTTAAGATGGCTATTCCCGAAGGGTATGAGGGTCAGGTGCGGCCTAGAAGTGGGCTGGCTGCTAAGTTTGGGATCACGGTCCTTAATTCGCCTGGAACCATTGATGCAGATTACCGCGGCGAAATCGGTGTGATACTAATAAACCATGGATTTGAACCGTACACTATCGCCAATGGCGACCGAATAGCGCAGCTTGTGATCGCCCCAGTTGTCAAAGTGGAGCTCCTGGAAACAGCTGAGCTGGATGAAACAGAGCGGGGAGAAGGCGGATTCGGAAGCACAGGCGTTTCCGATGGTGATGGAAAGAGGTGCACTGATGGCTGAGGCCATAGCAGCCAGACTTGAACAGTTGAAAACGGAGATCGAGGAATTGAGGGCCGAGCTGCGTGAGACAGCGACGCGTGAGGGTGCCATAGCCGATCTGGACAGAGCATGCTCAGTATCAGATCGGCTGGACGCGCTTATCCTCGACTTCCTTAGAGTGAAGGATCAGGTTGGTCACACTGTTGATTGATAAGCCTCACTCGATTGCCATAGCGTCCCCGAGTCCCTGCGGCAAAGGATTCGAATCTAAGGATATCGCCTGCGCGCAGCGGCGGAAGCGGTTCAGAATGAACCATGACCTCCTGGTTAAACTAAGCGCAGTGCTCAAGCTTTTGCAGGATACAAGGAGGTCGAATCATGTCGAAGGTAATAGGCACTTTCGCGTCGCGGGACGCCGCGGAATTCTGCATTCGGGAACTGCGAAACTCGGGTTTTGACTACAACCGAATATCGCTGGTGGCTAGGGAGTCTGGAAAAGGCGGAGAGCAGCAGGGTGGCGGGCCCACCATGGCTGGGGGCGACACTGCGCTGGAGGGTACCGCTACCGGTGGAGCTATTGGAGGAATGGCAGGTCTCCTCGCGGGCCTGGGCGCCTTGGCGATTCCGGGGATCGGACCTATTGTGGCCGCCGGGCCTATCGCAGCGACCCTTACTGGGGCTGTAGGAGGAGGCCTGGTTGGAGGATTAGTCGATATGGGAATCCCCTCAGAGAGGGGAGAGTTTTACGAAGGGAAGGTCAAAGCGGGCCGAATTCTAGCCGTGGTCGATGCGGGTTCTGACAAGGTGAATGATGCTGCGCGCATCATGCGCGAGTACGGCGCGTCTGACGTAGAAACACACTAAGGAAGGCGGCCCTCTGGAAGGGTGGCATATCTCAGCAGAACTGGGGGAGCGTCCAGGGCCTGCAGGGGCCGTTGGCAAAACTCCTCCGTTGAGCGGGATGGGCCGGTTGCGGCGATGGCCGTCAACCGGCCCCCTTGTGGAAAAGGCGCGCTTGGGGTTTGACGCCTGCCTAGTAGTGATGGGGTAATAGATCTATGTCTGAAGAATTAGACATGTTAACAGGGCAGAGCAGCAGAAGGGGGCTGGCTTGGGTTGAATCGCGTTATCAAGGTCGTGATTGCGGGAGCTGCAGGAAGAATGGGCCGTGAGGTTGTGCGGGCGATATGTCGTGCCGAAGACATGGAGCTTGTCGGAGCTGTCGACGTAGTCATGGCAGGACAGGATGCCGGAACGGCGGCGGGGATAGGCGAGGTTGGGATCGCCATTTGCACTGATCTTGCCGAAGTCCTGGATAAAACCGCTCCCGATGTGATGGTCGATTTTACTGTGGCCAAAGCCGCTGAAGCCAACATAAAGATGGCCATATCTCGGAAGGTGCGATTCGTTGTCGGCACTACAGGGATGTCGGCGTCGACGATGGAATCGATCATGAACGAAGCGGCCCAGGCAGGGGTGGGGGGAGCCGTTGTTCCCAATTTCGCCCTTGGCGCAGTATTGATGATGAGGTTTGCGAGGGAGGCGTCGAGGTACTTCCCGGACTGTGAAATAGTGGAGCTGCATCATGACGGCAAAGTTGATTTTCCGTCAGGCACCGCGAAAGCTACTGCCCATGAAGTCGCATCCGGGAGGGGCGACGCTGTCTCCCGGAGGGGGCTTGATGGAGGCATTAGGGGCGTAGAGGTAGAGGGCGTCCCGATTCATTCGGTTCGTTTGCCTGGCCTAGTGGCGCACCAGGAAGTCATATTCGGCGGTCCGGGGCAAACCCTTACTGTGAGGCATGATTCGCTGGGCCGTGATTCCTTCATGCCCGGAGTGCTTCTAGCTGTTCGCAAGGTCAGTCAATTGGACCATGTTGTTCTGGGGCTTGATCCCCTGCTAGAGTAAGCTCTGTGGCGCATAGGGGCCTTTTTTGGGCTTGTTGCGAGCCGCGTTTGAGGCACGCACCCATGTCTATCCCGGGCCTGCGCTGTGCGCGGACAGACACCTCCATATGACATCGGCCATATACTGCAATCGGCGATGTTCATGAACGAACGCGCGCCGGGTGGAAAGGGACGATTGATGGAGGTGTAAGTTGATGGCACTGGAAGGGAAGACGATTGGGATTGCCCTTACCGGTTCACATTGCACTATCCCCGAGGTGCTGCCTGAGATAGAGAAGCTCATCATGGGGGGCGCTGCTGTGATCCCAATACTCTCGGAGTCGGTTTCCCATACTGACACCAGGTTCGGGCGGGCACAGGATATCCGCGAGAAACTGGAGAAGATGACGGGAACGCGGGTTATTGATACGATGACTAAGGCCGAACCGGTAGGGCCCAAAAAACTCTTGGACTGTTTGGTAATTGCGCCGTGCACTGGCAATACAGTCGCAAAGCTTGCTCTGGGCATAACGGATTCTCCGGTGTTAATGGCGGCCAAAGCGCAGCTTCGCAATGGGAGACCCGTGGTAATCGGAATTGCAACAAATGATGGCCTGTCAGGGTGCGCACGCAACATAGGCATGCTTCATTCGCGGAAAAATGTATATTTTATACCATATGGGCAGGATGATCCGATTGGGAAGCCGACTTCGATTGTGTCGCGCATGAGCGAGATGGAGAGGACAGTGGAGGAAGCTTTGGCTGGTAGACAAGTCCAACCTTTGCTCGTCGAAAAGTGGAAGGACTTGCGCCGTTCGTAGCAGGAATTCCAGGGGCTGTCGCCAATAAGTATGCCTAATCGGCACGCGCCAGGCAGCTTCATCTGCCTGAAGGCATTTTTGATGTGCATGTTCATACAAGTTGTGGGGGTTGATGCCAGTTGTTGAGAGTAGCAGTTGTGGGCGCAACAGGTGCCGTCGGCAGAGAGATAGTCTCTGCCATATTCGAGTTGGAGTTTCCCGTGTCAGATTTGATTCTTGCATCGTCTCCCAGATCAGCGGGGAGCAAGGTTTCGACGCCCATGGGCGAGATCACGGTGACAAATACTGAGATCTCTGCCCTGGAGGGAGCAGACGTTGCGTTCCTTGCCGCGGGTGCCAGCGTGAGCCGGAAATTGGCGCCGGAGCTGGCGCGCCGGGGTACGCTCGTCATTGATAACTCGAGTGCTTTCAGGATGGATCCCGAGGTTCCCCTTGTGGTTCCTGAAGTCAACATCGATGCTGTCCACGAGCATCGCGGCATAATTGCGAACCCGAACTGTTCGACCATAATAGCAGTGGTTGCAGTGGCCCCAATATACCGCCGTTGGGGATTGGAGCGTATGATCGTGTCGACCTATCAGGCGGTGTCGGGAGCCGGGCATGCTGCAATAGAGGCCCTTGCGGACGAGTCAGAAGCGGTCCTTGCAGGCTTGGATCCACTGCCCTCGGTTCTGCCATACAAATCCGCCGAGGTACATCATCAGATAGCCTTCAATGTCATTCCTCACGTGGACTCGTTCTGTGAGGACGGATATACCCGCGAGGAATACAAGATGACCGATGAGATCAGAAAGATACTGCAAGATCCCTCGCTCAAGATATCTGCGACTTGCGTCCGGGTGCCGGTCTTCCGGTCCCATTCGGAGTCGATAAACCTGCAGACTTGCCAACGGGCTCCGATGGATGAAGTCAGAGCTGTGTTGGCTTCCTCTCCGGGCATCAGGTTGATGGATGATCCTGCGAGTTTCGCATATCCAATGCCCATACATGTATCCGGCAAAGATGATGTCGAGGTTGGCAGGTTGCGCGAGGATCCATCCGCGCCCAATGCCATGTGGCTTTGGGTCGTAGGTGATCAGCTCAGAAAAGGCGCCGCATCCAACGCTGTTCAGATAGGATTGGCGCTCTATGATGACCGGAGGTGACGCGTGTGGGCATTATTGTTCAGAAATTTGGAGGCACGTCGGTGGCGGACGCCCAGGCGTGTGCGCTGGTGGTTTCGAGGATAGCGGAGGCGAGGCGCGCGGGCAATGACGTTGTTGCAGTAGTATCTGCAATGGGGCGAAAACCGGCTCCTTACTCCACAGACGCCCTTCTGGCGCTGGTAGATTGCGCTGGAGATACTCTCCCGCCTAGGGAGCGTGACGCCATAGCAGCGTGTGGAGAGATTATATCCTCTGTGGTGCTTGTATCGGCTCTTGTTGCGTCGGGCTGCCCTGCCATGTCGTTTACCGGGGCGCAGGCTGGAATCGAGACAGACGACAATTTCGGCGATGCTCGCATAGTGAGGATCGACCCCGCGGGCCTCCACAATGCGATTGCAAGTGGTGTCGTTCCTGTTGTGGCAGGATTCCAGGGAGTCACGGATGGGGGCGACGTAACAACGTTGGGACGGGGCGGAAGCGACACCACCGCCGCAGCGCTGGCAGCTGCGCTTGGTGCGGATCTGGTCGAGATATACACAGATGTAGAGGGCGTGATGACGGCCGACCCACATATCGTGCCAAACGCCAGATTCCAGGAGACCATGACGTACAGCGAGCTGATAGAGATGGCGAACTTGGGGGCGAAGGTGGTCCACTTACGGGCGGTTGAGATTGCGAGTCAGGCGCGGATTCCTCTGGCGATCAAGAGCGTTTTTTCGGATTGCCCGGGAACTTTGGTGACTGACATTCCGCCACAACGAATGCCTATTGCGGTGCCAGACCGGTTTGTTTCCTCTGTGACGTGCATAGGCAACATGGCCCAGATAGTGCTTGAGGAATACGATTTCAAAGCTGATGACGCTGCACTCAACGTCTTTTCTACCATGGCGGATAATCATATCTCAGTGGACATGATCAACGTTTTCCCCGACATGATCGCCTTCATCGTCTCTGCAAGGGATTCGGCGCGTGCTGTGCGTGCCCTTGACAGGCTGGGCCTTTCGGCAGTGGCTAATCCTGGTTGCGCAAAGGTGTCTGTAGTAGGCGAGGGCATGAGAGGAGTTCCCGGGGTCATGTCCAGGGTAGTGAGGGCTCTTCACGGCGCCGGAATACGAATTCTGCAGACCTCTGACTCCCATTACTCCATCTCCTGCCTGGTTCCGGAGGTCGATATGGAGCGTGCGGCGCGCGCACTCCATTCCGAATTTGAGCTGGAGAAATAAGTTCGCAGTTGGCGATCTGGGAGGGAATTACATTGAAGAAGAACGGAAGACGCATTCGCGTGATCACGGC
>DUWJ01000205.1 GCA_012842765.1 Bacillota bacterium
AAAATCAATGCCCTGGGCCGCACAGACGATCTCTATGGCCAGTACATTAGCGACGTTTGTCGCAATCTGCCTAGCCTTGCGCGCCGCGATCGTCCCCATGCTCACATGGTCCTCTTGGTTGCCTGACGTTGGAATGGAGTCGACCACAGCCGGAGACGCCAATATCTTATTCTCCGAGACAAGGGCCGCGGCCGTATACTGGGCTATCATCATCCCAGAATTGAGTCCGCCATGTTCAGTGAGGAACGGAGGCAATTCCGAAAGCTGCGGGTTGACCATCCGCTCAGTGCGCCGCTCCGAGATGCTTGCAAGCTCAGATGCGGCTATTCCCAAGAAGTCCATAGCCATGGCCATCGGCTCTCCATGGAAATTGCCCCCGGATATCACGTCGCCGTCATCGGCGAAGATGATGGGATTGTCTGTCACCGAGTTCATCTCTGTTTCCACAGCGCGAAGGGCATAGTCTATAGCATCGCGAGCCGCTCCGTGAACCTGGGGTGCGCATCTCAATGAATATGCGTCCTGAACCTTGGGGCAATCCATGTGTGATGCCCTGATACCGCTTCCTTCCATGAGACGCAGCAGGTTCCTGGCTGATGCAGCCTGCCCGGGGTGGGGGCGAACTGCATGAACTCTGCTATCATACGCCGCTGTAGTGCCGCGGAGAGCCTCGGCGCTCATGGCGGCCGCAATGTCGGCAACCTTGGCAAGCCGAGCAACGTCCCACACAGCAAGAGCGCCTATAGACGTCATCACTTGCGTACCGTTGATGAGAGCAAGCCCTTCCTTGGCCCTCAAAGCTACAATGGGTATCCGGGCTTTCGACATCGCACTGGCCCCATCCATAACTTGCCCTTCGTATTCTGCCTCGCCCTCGCCGATCATGACCAACATGGTATGGGCAAGAGGGGCCAAGTCGCCACTGGACCCCACAGATCCCTGTGACGGGACTACGGGATGAATCCCAGCGTTCAACATGGAAAGCAGAGTCTCCACAACTTCAACTCTGACTCCCGAATATCCGCATGCGAGCGCATTAGCCCTGAGCAGCAAAATCCCCCTGACAACTTCCCGGGGCAGCGTCTCACCTACTCCGCTTGCATGCGAAAGAAGGAGGTTGCGCTGCAATTCCTCGGCGTCTTGGGGGGATATAACCACATCTGCAAACTTTCCAAAACCAGTCGTCACGCCATATACAGGCCTGTCACGCTCGAGGAGCGATTCTACGAAACCGCTCGCCTCAGCAATCCTAGAGCGGGCTTCAGAGGAGAGTGATACGGTAGCCCCCTCACGCGCAACAGCCACAACCTCGCGCACTGTCAGGTCTTTCCCTTTAACGGCTACATGCACAATGGTCCCTTCCTTTCGCCAATACCTTACAGCTGAAACATCACAACCTCAGAACGGCGGCAAACCACAGGGCAATTATCCACAGTTGGGCAGCGGATTTACAACTTATAAAAAAGCCCAAGCTGCGATCGGGCGGGATTGATGTGAACCGCAATAACCATACCAT
>DUWJ01000206.1 GCA_012842765.1 Bacillota bacterium
CGACGTCATTTGATGGTGTGTCGCCTGCAGTGGAAGTGATCGATCTTGAGTTCAAGTATCCGATGGGAGCTAAGGCGTTAAATGGCGTAAACCTGAAGGTGGATTCGGGAGAATTCGTGGCCATCGTCGGGCAGAATGGAGCGGGGAAGACCACTCTAACGAGGCATCTGAACGGACTGCTTAGGCCTTCATCAGGAGACATACGCCTTTTCGGCGAGTCAATCTTGAATGAATCGACAACGAAGCTATGTCCTATGGTTGGCTACGTATTCCAGAACCCGGACGAGCAGCTTTTTTGTACCACCGTCGAGGATGAACTGAGATTTGGGCCGTCAAATATCGGCATGGATAAGGACAGAATGGAGCAGGCAGTGCGCGACATTCTTCTCGACATAGGTCTCGACAAGTACAGGCAAGTATGGCCGCGTTACCTCACCAAGGGAGAAAGGCAGAGACTTGCCCTGGCGTCTGTCGTGGCTATGGAACCTCGTATACTCATCGTGGATGAGCCGACTACTGGCCTTGACTGGCTGGAGTCTCTTCAGATACTTGACTACCTGGAGAAGCTCCGTAAGGAGAAGGGCAAGACCATACTGATAATCACCCACGACATGAACATAGTCAGTCTGTATGCCAGGCGAGTTGTGGTCATGGCGAATGGACGTGTGATCGGTGAAGGAACTCCGCGTGAGATCTTCTCACAGCCCCAACTGATGGAACAAGCGTATTTGCGAAGGCCTGCGATTGCCGACTTGTCTGATGCCCTGTGGGGCGAGGTGTGCCTGACCCCGCAAGAGGCGGCGTATAGGCTCTTAGAATCATCAAGGACGAATGCAGAGGTGTCCCAAAAGTGATTGTCGAGTACGAAAGCAAGCAAACGTCTATACACAATCTCGATCCCAGAGCCAAGTTCATCTGGTTGATTGCCACGATAGTCATAAGCATCATCTGGACCAACCCGGTCTATTTGGCTGCACTGGGGTTGGTGACTGTCGTCATTGGCTGTATGGGAGAATTCCCCTGGGCGAAGATGAAAGGGACCTTTTTGTTCCTGCTCGTCATCACGGCAATAATCACGCTGGTTCAGGGGGCTACGTATGTACCCAAAGCTGCCAACCTTGCTTACCCGGAGCGGGTGTTGTTCCACTTGGTGCCAGGCTGGATTCCTGGGGTTAACCCGGCAGCCCCGATACGGATTGGCGGATTCCTCTATGGAGTCGGGATGGCGCTCAAAGTATTCGTGGTCCTGATTGTAATATCGGTATTTGGATATGTAACATCGCCGTCGGAAGTAGTGCAGATCATTGTGCGCATCCCGTTTTTTTCCTACAAATCTGGATTCGTGGTCTCAGCGGCCTCAAAGTTCGTGCCGGTGATCCAGATGCAGATGGCCACCTTGAGGGACGCGGAGAGATCGAAAGGCGTTGACTTCGATTCAGGATCCTTCACCCAGAAGGTGAGCAAGACCACTAGCATGCTGATTCCGCTGTTCGCCAATGCGCTTTCCATGGCTGATACGATGGCATTAGCCATGGAATCTCGGGCATTTGGATACAGCGAGAACTTCACATTGATCAGGCCGTACCACATGCATTGGCCTGATTGGTTGATGGTTGTCTTGTCAATCGGGGCCTTAGCGGCAAGCATAGTACTGCTTTGCGTGTACAAAATGGGGGCGCTCTAGAATGGGCCGAACGGATGGTGTTGTAGTCTCTCTCGGCGCTGCTGCGATGGACATGGTGTTTTCCGTGAGTAAGCTGCCCGAGCCGGATGAGATGGTATTTGCTGAAGGGGAGGTCTGCTTTTTCCCAGGAGGGTCAACTGCGAATATTGCAGCAGGAATCGGTCGGCTTGGCTATCGGTCTAGGTTCGTGGGCAGGGTTGGTAATGACGACAATGGCCGTAGATTGCGGCGGGCTTTTGAAGCTGATGGTGTGGATGTGAGGTGGCTTGCGGAGATCGAGGGGGGTAGGACCGCCCAGACCATAATTGCTGTGGATAGAAGGGGCGAAAGGGTCATCTATTCCCTTGGCGGCGAGGCTATTTTGCAGGAACCGGATGAGTTTGAGGACGTGGCCATGGAGGGTGCGGAGATCCTTTACATCGGTGAGGTGTTGCCGGACGTAGCTGCTCGGGCCATCCAACTTGCGAGGTTGTATGGCGTCACTGTCGTCTATGGCCCCGGAGGCGGGATCTCATGGATCGACAGCGCGACACTCTATCAGCTGCTGAAGGAATGTGACTATGTTCTGCTCTCCCGCGGAGAGCTCGATGCCGTCACATCGTGTCCCTCGCATACCGAGGGTGCAGGGCGGCTGCTTGAGAGCGGCGTCCGCAACGTCATTGTTACCCTGGGCTCCGATGGATCGGAATGCCACTCCCGCGGGGCTGGACGAAGTCCTTGGTATGGCAGCTCTTGGAATGGTCGGGCAGGCGACGTAGCCCATGACATGGTGAACGGCTCGAGCAATGGTAGAGGTACCAACACTGTGTTGCGCGCAGAGTCCTTCCGTGTTACCAATGTTGTCGACACAACTGGGGCCGGTGATTCTTTTGCCGCGGGATTCATCACAGGTCTGCTGCGGGGCTTTGATATAGTCGAGTGCCTTGAGCGGGGCAATGCCTGCGCAGCGCTGGCCATCCAGAAAACTGGGGCCAGGGAGGCGATGCCCACTAGTGAAGAATTGGAGGAGTTCCTGCGTTATGCAGAGAGGTAGCTTGGATCCAAGCAGAGTAGCAGGCACCCTTGCGGGAGTTGCCATAGGGGACGCAATGGGAATGCCGTCGGAGTTCATGACGCGTGAAGAGATTCGCGATGTATATGGGAGGATAGAGGGATTCTGCGTTCCCCATGAAGGACACATCCACGCCGGCATGGCCGGAGGTTGCATCACCGACGACACGGAACAGACGATCGCGATCATCGAGGCCCTGGAAAGGCACGATAGGATAACTCCGGAGGTTGCTGCCGCCGCATATTTGGGATGGGCCCAGCAGTGTAACGCCTACGAATCATCGGTGCTGGGGCCTAGTTCGCGCAGAGCTTTGGAGAGGCTTAAGGCGGGTGAAGATCCTCAGGTGACGGGGTCATCCGGGAACACCGTCGGAGCTGCTATGCGCGTTGCGCCAATCGGGATAGTCAATTCCCCCAACTTGGAAAGTGCGGCTGAAGAGTGCTACATGTCGTGCCTGCCGACGCACGGTGTGAACATAGCTATTGCAGGGGCGTCTGCAATCTGCTGCGGTGTAGCGGCTGCTCTTGTTGCAGAGTCGCTGGACGAGGTGATCGATGCCACCGTGTTTGGCGCCCGGCATGGGGAACGCCTCGGAATCGAGTGGGCGGGTACACTGGTGAGCGCTCGTATTGAACTCGCACTCAGGATTGTGCGCGAGAGCAGGGATGCGGTAGAGGCGGAGGACCAGCTTTACACGACGTGCGGGGTTGGAATGGATCCCACAGAGCTGGTGCCGACGGCCATAGGTCTCTTCGCTCTGCACGAAGGCGATCCGCAGAGGACTGTGCCAGCGGCCGCAAACATGGGAGGCGACACAGATACTCTTGCATCGATGGCGGGGGCCTTGTCAGGCGCTTACCGCGGCATTGGGGCGTTCCCGGAAGAATGGGTGCGTACTGTCGAAGAAGTCAACAACCTGAAGTTTGAAGAACTCGCGGTGATTCTTGTGGCTGTAAGGGAAAGGAGACGCGTCAATAATGGCTGGAATAGATGTTAGGCTTCGGCGGATATTCGGAGAGGACGGGAAGGCGGTCATATGCCCGCTCGATTTTGGAGGTTTCATGGGACCGGTCAAGGGGCTGTATGATCCCTCTGCGGCAGTCAGAAAAGTGGTCGAAGGAGGGTGCGACGCCATACTGGTCAATCCGGGCTTAGCCGCCACGGAATGGGAGAGCTTCGCAGGGAAGACGGGCCTTGTGGTCAGGGTGACGGGAGGCTCCACCAAATTCAGTCCGAACCCCGCATTCCACACTCTGGTCTGCTCGGTGGAGGAAGCATGTCGGCTTGGCGCCGACGCCATCTGCATCATGCTTTTGGTTGGTTCCGATTATGAGCAGGAAATGTTCGAAATCATGGGCCAGGTAGTCTCTGAGGCACACGTTCTCGGGATTCCCGTTCTTGCCGAGGTTATCCCGTGCGATCCGGCGCACAGTTTCGATCCAGAATGGATAAGCGTGTGCGCACGAGTCGGATACGAACTGGGCGCGGATGCGATAAAGACATACTGCACAGCCGAGGGCTTTGAGGAGATAGTCAGGGCGTGCAGAGTCCCGATTGTCATAGCAGGCGGTCCTAAGGTAGAGGATCCCAATAGTGTAGTTCGCCGCGCCATGTCAGCTGGGGCTGCGGGAATAGCTTTTGGTCGCAATGTGTTCCAGGCTGATGATCCGGTAGCAAAGGTCAAAGAGCTATACAGCATTGTCCACGGAGATTGCTCCTGCAAGGAGGGACGATAGCGGTGAAAGCAGTTGTGTACCACGGCCCTGGCGATCTTCGTGTGGAGAACGTAGATGATCCGGTTCTCGAGGAGGGCGACGTGCTGCTTGGGGTCTCCTATTGCGGGCTCTGCGGGACGGATGTCAAGACATACAAGCGCGGGCACCACATGTTTACCCCTCCGTGCATCCTCGGCCATGAAGTGGTCGGAAGAATAGTGGAGATCGCAGGCGAGCCTGTAAAGCCGGACATTGCCGTTGGCGATATGGTAGCAGTTGCCCCGTATGTCCCATGCTACGGCTGCGCCTATTGCCGCAGTGGCAGAGAGGAACTTTGCACTAACAAGGGCTTTATCGAGGGGGCCTTTGCGGAGTACGTAAGGATTCCTGCCGAAGTCGTCAGCAAGGGGACGTTCCACATTCCGTCAGAAGAAGACATCAAACTGGCGTGCCTTGCTGAACCACTTGCCTGCTGTGTGAATGCTGCGCAGGATTCTCGTGTGAGGCTGGCGGATACGGTCATGATAATTGGAGCAGGGCCAATGGGCCTCCTAATGCTCGAGCTGTGTAAGGCAATGGGAGCTTCGAAGATTCTGGTGAGCGAGCCCAATGGTTTCAGAAGGAATAAGGCTGCTGAAAGAGGGGCGGTGGTTATAGATCCTGCATGTTCAGGAACGGACGTTTCGGCATGGGCAAAGGAACAGACGGACGGGATCGGTGCTGACGTGGTATTTGTCTGCGTTGGAGCTACTGAGGCAGTGGATGCGGCTCTTGGATGTGTCAGAAAGGGAGGAACAGTCAACATTTTCGGCGGACTGCCAAGTGGGTCTCGGCTAACTGTAGATCCGCACATCCTTCATTATGACGAAGTCATTCTTACCGGGAGTTTCGGCTTCACGCCCCTGCAGTTTCACACGGCATTGACCATGCTGACAGGAGGCGCGATAGATGCGGGGAGCGTCATCACGCACGAATTCGATGTAGATCAGGCGGTAGAAGCTTTTGATATGGCGTCCTCAGGGGAATCTTTGAAAATACTCCTGAAGGTTGATGGCGATGCATGACTTTTCTCTCATGGGGATAGACATAGGAACCTCAGCAGTCAAGGTGTTGCTGTGGCGTTCAGACGGCACCCATCGGGCGGCATACCGTCGCGCCAAGGAATCATATGTAACGGGCCGGGGTGTGGGCGTGGCTGCCTCTGAACAGGATCCTGCTGCGCTGTGGCGCATTGTGACTCAGTGCATACGAGAGGCGTTGCAGGGATGGGATGCGGGCAGCGTGGCCGGCGTGGGTCTGTCAGGACATGGGCCGTCGCTTATGGCGATCAACAGAGGCGGAGATCCACTCAGCAACATTATCACCTGGATGGATACGAGGCCACTCATGGGCCTGAGCTGTCAGTCGCAAGGGGGACCATCTTTCGAGGCCACTGCAGAGTGGATAGATAGGCAGCTGTGTGACGCTTCTGGAGGCGGAGGGGTAGAAGCGAATGCCCGGGTGCTGCAGCCCAAGGACTACGTGGGGTTAAAGCTTACAGGCGAGACGTGTATCGATTCTTCTGCGGCGTCGTGTATGAGGTGGCACTCAGACGATACAGGTGATATTACCTCATCTGCCCCCGGAGCCAGGCTGTTTCCGAGGGTGGTGGATCCGTGGGAGGCCATTGGGGAGGTAACCCGCGAGGCTGCAGACGAGACGGGGCTTCCCTCAGGAATACCGGTTGCTGCGGGAAGCATCGACGCGTTCGTCGAGGCTCTGGGCGCAGGGGTGACTAGTCCTGGGCTAATATGCGACTCAACCGGCACGTCAACATGCGTTTCTGCAGTGGCTCCTGATGGATGCAGCCTACAGACTGTAAAACATGTCATTCCCGGAGAGCGATTGATAGTTTCCCCAATATCCTACAGTGGTGGATGCCTTGCCTGGGCCATGTCTGTTCTCTACCCAGAAGTGTACTCAAGCAAGCTCGACTGGAGGGACACGGTCGCTGAAGCGCTCGATTGCTCAGAA
>DUWJ01000207.1 GCA_012842765.1 Bacillota bacterium
GCTCGTCGAGAGCCAACTGCCACTCGGCCTCCATAGCAGCCATTTTGCGGTCTTGCTCATCTTTGGCGGCCTCTATGGAATCATAGAAAGCCATGGTGAGCTCGGCGTTTTGCTCCGCGAGCGCCACGTCCAGCTTTGCCAGGACATCCTCTATGGCGCGATCAGTTTCTTCTTTGGAAGCCTTCAAAGAATCATAGAAGGCCATAGTAAGCTCGGCGTTATATTCATCCAGAGCCAGCTGCCAAGCACCGCTCAGACCCTGAAGCGCCTGTTCATCGCCTTCAGCCGCAGCTTTAAGGGAATCATAGAAGGCCATAGTCAAAGCGGCATTCTGCTCATCAAGAGCTAGTTGGAGTTTGGCCTCCAGCTCTGCCATCTCACGACTTCCTTCATCCTTAGCAGCTTCGAGCGAATCATACAACGCCATCATGATCTCGCCCTTCTGCTCGGATAGGGCGGCATCCATCGACGCGCCTAGGGCATCAATCGCCTTCTGGCGTTCGTCTTCCTCTGCATTGACAGCATCGCTAAGCGCCTTCATAATTTCGGCTTTCTGACTATCCAAAGCCAATCCGATATCGGCACCCTCGCTCACAACCACTGTGGCACTACGCACCTCTTTAAGAGCCTCAATAGCTTCCCAAAGCTTAGCATGTTCAGCCTTGTTATCCTCGCTGAGGTCATCAACCCGCGCCACCAGCTCATAAAGCTTCTCCTCAAAATTCACCCACTGCTCATCAGACATAGCAGCGATCTTCTCATAGATCACCTGCTCTAAGATGGTTGCATCGGGCGACGCGGAAGGCTGCAAGACAGGTTCCGCTTCAGGTTCCGCTTCCTGCTGAACAACCCCAGCATCCAATCTGCCTTCAAGGTCAAACATTTTCTCGGACATCTGCCTGATGTCTCTGTCGAGGTATTCCAGTGCCCTAGCCACTATCAAGGCCACTTCATACCTTGTCGCAGGCTGTGGTCCCTTGAATGATCCATCAGGGTAGCCCTCGACGATCCCCAACGCTGCTAGCATCGTCAATGCGTCAAGTGCCCAGTGCGACTCCTCCGGCAAATCGGAGAAGGGACTCGCCAACACCGGGATGGCAATGATGCCAATCATCGCGGTGGCAACGAGAACGGCCAGGAGTTTCTTCATTAGTCCTTCCCCCCTCAAATTGATCCTGATCAACTAGACGCTAAGAACTCAATGCCGATAGAGGTGACCAGGACGAGTGCTCATGTTTCCTCGCCCTGCAACCAAAACGGGGACGAGCCCTTTTGCGTACAATACGGCCAAACAACCACAGCTTTCTCCTGCCGTTGTTAGGGCCGATCAGAACATAGGTATGACCAAGAGTATACCTGCAATTTCATATTCTCCAAACACTGGTCAACTCCTTCATGAATCAGAAGATTTTTGAATACTCCACCAGCCGCCCACAGGCTAAATGCCCTGCATCACCAGTTCAACTGGGGGAGACTTGTGCGACCGCCATATGTCTCGACGCGCCACGGCCTCCACTTTTACATTGGCATTGCTCTTTACAATCTCAACTATCGCAGAAGTAAAATCGGAGATTGTCATGATGGTCCCGATCCGGCCTTCCTCATCGCTGGTCATTCCCTTTCCGATGCAGGCTGCGTTGACGTCTTCCATGAGCGCCAAAAGCTCTTTTTGGACCTCCGCTCCGCCGGCGGCACCATTAATCGTCCTGGAGACGATAACATCCCCTGCTGAGTAGATCTTGGCATCGGGAAATACCTCCACTTCTACAACGAGCGGATCTCCATACCAGGAATTCTTGTACGACAGCACCCTAAAGATCATCTTTCCTTCAGCCTCATGCAAGTCCTTTATGGCAGCAAGGTAGTTGCCTTCATCGAACAGAAGGACAAATGGATCATCATCCCTGCTGGAACGGGCCCCCCTCTTGGAGGCTATCGCATTCACTTTTAGCAGAATCTCCGTTACCTGGTTGTTCACCTCTGTCCTTGGCCGCGAGCAATCCACCACTTCGCCGAGAATCACCTCTTTGGCTCGGAAAACAACCTCTCCGTACCACGACGATTTCTCCGCTTCCGCCATTATGAGGGCGCTTGTGGCCGCCTGAGCTGTCATGTCGAGCTTCATCTGCTCCAGGCTCTTTTCGAGGCTGGCCTGCGCCGCAGACAGAGAAGATACGTTCTGCTCCAGCAACATCTTTTCGCTTTCGAGCGACGCTATTTCATCGCGCGCCCTCTCAAGCTCGCCGCTGGCGCGAGCAAGATCTGCGCCTGCTTGCTTGTATCTAGTCTCGGTCTCTTTCAGTCGGCTTTCGGAATCACGCAGTTTGGACTCTACTTTGGCAAGCTCCTGCAAAGCCCGCGACCGTTCATGCGACACTCGATCCAGTTCTCGATTGGCCGCTTCAAACTTGGATTCCAGAGCATCGTATTCGTCGGCTACCTCCCTAACTCGAGCGGATAAGACATCAACCTCAGCCCTCTTGGCTTCGAGGTCATTGTTGGCAGTAGCGAGCGAATCCTGGAGTTCACGGATTTCGAAGAGGGCGATTCTTACATTCTCAGAAGCCAGAGAAAGAACCAAAAGAGTGCATCCGGCAATGATCACGCCAGTGATGATGGTAATCACCATAGAAGTGTACTTGGGCCTCAGCCCAAAGATTGAAAGGCGTTTTCGGCCCACCTTCATGCCGATACGATCGCCAACATAGGCAATCACGCCTCCGGCTATTGTTAGGACGATTATCAGTACGACTCCGCCCATCACGTATCCCTCCCGGCAAGAACAAGGCTTAGAGGGTGAACCGCTCTCCTAAGTAGAAACGCCTTGCAAAAGCGTCCTCCGAAACCTCCCGCGCGGTCCCTGACACAATCGTGCGGCCTTCATGCATGATGTAGGCCCGATCCACAATGGCCAGAGTATCTCTTACATTGTGGTCAGTAATGAGCACCCCAAGGCCTGCTTCCTTCAGATTCTCCACTATGCGCTGCAACTCTCCTACGGCTATTGGATCGACTCCAGTGAAGGGTTCGTCCAGTAATATGTACCGAGGCTCCGCCGCAAGCGCGCGCGCTATCTCCACTCGCCTGCGCTCTCCGCCTGACAATGTGAACCCCATCTGTCGACGCAAACCGACTAAATCGAACTGCTCAAGAAGACTTTCCAGGCGCTCTGTCCGCTCACCGGAACTACCCGTGGAAATCTGCAACACAGCCATGATGTTCTGTTCTACAGTAAGCTTCCGGAATATGGACGGCTCTTGCGCAAGATAGCCCAACCCCAACCGAGCCCGCTGCCACACAGGTCTTCGCACAACATCCACGCCGTCGATGGTAACACAACCCGAATCAGACGATTCAAGCCCGACCATTATATAGAAGGTAGTGGTCTTTCCCGCTCCATTTGGGCCCAACAGGCCCACAACCTCGCCACGTTCGAGCTCCAAACTGGCTCCGTCTACCACTCGTCTTCCCTGGAAGCTCTTTACTAGGTCGGTGGCCCGCACACCCAACAAGAACTCACTCCTCATCTAAGCAAATACAATCTTGCCAGGCACCACCTATTATAGACGACAGCA
>DUWJ01000024.1 GCA_012842765.1 Bacillota bacterium
AAAGGGCAACGCCAGCTTTACTGCGCGGGTATTCAGGGAACTTCGGGATTCTATAGCCATATGATATGGGTCCGTTGTTGACGGCCATTGTGATTTTCCCGAGGGGGAATACGCTACTTCGCATCACCCATATGCAACCAGTATCAAACAATAGCGCTGGATAAACCAAGCTTATATGGTTTTAACGACAGAGTCGGCATACCGGGATTAGCCAATGGTCTCTTAGCTGTTCTTTCCTACAGTAGGTTGACGCCGTCCGGTCATGTGAAGGTGCTACTCTTCACCTGTAACGCACGCGCGCATGCAGTATGGGATATGTCTGCCGTAAGCGTCAAATGGCAACTACATGGCCACCGACTTCAGAGTCAGGGGAGTAAGTGGCGCGCGGCGGCGCTCGGAGTGTGGTCTGAAGCCCGGCGTCGAAAAGCCGGCCACCCCGAAAATCCAGTCCCATGTGCCGATGGGTGAACATCACATCGGTTACACTACTACAGGGATTCTTTAAGGTGGCCACGATTGAGTCTATCCCATATGGCTACTGGCGTCGCCCTATTCGATTCTGGCTGCTCTTATCTTAGACGCCACAATATGGTGGTTTGCAGATCGGTTTGCAAAACAAAAAGACCTGCCCATTGGCAGGTCTACCCAGTTACCTAAACCCCAGTCCATCAAGGGTTTGATATGGCGCGCCTGGCAGGAATCGAACCTGCGGCCCACGGATTAGAAGTCCGTTGCTCTATCCCCTGAGCTACAGGCGCGCAAGACATGTTGCCGGATACCACATCCAGCAGAAAACATTATAACACCGCGTCGAGTTCAAGTCAAAACCGGATCCACCCCAAATGGCTCGCCGCTCAACTGCCGTTTTCCTTAATTGGAAGCACTAGAGGTTATAGCACGGCAGCGATAAACCCAAACGCAATGAGTTGCAGCATGATCAAGGAAAACTAATAAAACACAGCACAATTATGTCCTGCATAACTATACGCTTGCATTGTATGATGATGCGATATATAATGGTCGGCATAACCATTCATCACACATACTGAAAGGGGATTCGATCTAGGATGTCGCATCAAACCAAAAAAGCGTTAACTACATGCTTTGTATCAGTTTGTCTCGTCCTTTGCCTTGCATTTGGCCTTCTAGTGCCTATGCCAACCATGGCTGCAGATGAGCAAGGCGGAGATGTTATGGCAACGGCGATCAAATTCGCGGAAGACCATGCTGATCTTACTGAGGAAATCGCCAGTGCACTGTGGGGGTACGCCGAGATAGGGCTTGCGGAGTACAAGTCGTATGTCAAGGCCCGAAGTGTTCTGGCGGAAGCCGGATTTGAGATCATCGATTCAGCTGCGGATATCCCGACGTGCCTAGTTGCCCAATGGGGCTCAGGCAATCCTGTAATCGGTATCTATGAGGATATTGATGCTCTGCCAGGCGTTGGCCATGGATGCGGACACAACCTGAACACCGCAGCCGGTATCGTGGCGGCTATGGCTATGAAGCATGCCATGGAGACACACGACATACAGGGCACGATAAAGGTGTTTATCAACCCCGCAGAGGAAGTATGGGATGTTGCTCCCCTCGTTGCCGCTGCAGGATACTATGATGACGTCGACGCGTTGATCAGTTTTCACGCAGGAACAGAAAATACGTCTGAGTACGGAAGTACGATGGCTATGGACCATGTGGAATACAAATTCAAGGGGCAGCCTGCTCATGCTGCTGCTGCTCCTGAGAAAGGCATCAGCGCTCTCGATGCCGTGGAGATAATGAACGTGGCAGTCAATTACCTCAGAGAACACCTGATTCAGGAGATGAGGATACATTACG
Organism: Bacillota bacterium; assembly: GCA_012842765.1. Lineage (GTDB taxonomy): Bacteria > Bacillota > DTU025 > DTU025 > DTU025 > UBA10085. The sequence goes on from DUWJ01000024.1 coordinate 1,840, forward strand.
TCATAACAGATGGTGGCGCCGCTCCCAATATAGTGCCTGCCACTGCCGCCAGCCGCTACTTCATCCGTGGGCCCGAATATCCTGACGTGGCTCACGCTCGGCAGCGCATAGACGATTGCGCGAAAGCGGCCGCTCTTGCCACAGGCGCCCAGCTCGAGATAGGATTTAGTTCAGGCATATACAACAAGGTTCCCAACAAGACCTTAGCCCTCAAGGCCATAGATGCGATAGACTTCGTAGGGACGCCTAAGTTCAATGAGGACGACATAGCTAAGATGGCAGCCCTCGGCATCGCCGGCGTGCCATCCGGCGCTATCACGGAGCCTACAGGAAGTCAGAGTTTCGGTTCTGATCCAATAGGCGACGTAACTTGGAAGACTCCTGCCACTACCATAGGGATTGCTACGTGGGTTCCGGGAACTGCAGGCCACTCGGTGGAGGCGGCTCTGCAGAGTGGATCGGTTTATGGTTTCAAGGGAGCAGCAGCTGCATCCAAAGCCCTCGCAGTCCTGGGACTGGAACTGATGACGAACCCGGATTCACTGGCTGCCATCGTTGCGGAATACGAGGATAGGATGAAGGACATGCCCCCATACGAGGGCAAGGCAATGATACCGGAAGTAGCTTATCCGGAGGCGCCTGGAGTTGTGGTATCAGCTTCAAAGGGCTGTGTACTGCTGACATCTGCTGAAACAGCGTTCGAAGAAGCCGAAGGTGACGTCATAGCAGTCAAGTCGGCTTCCGGAGAAGTGTTTGGCGAGTTCCTCGTTGGGGCCAAATCCCTGGACGCAGCAGCCGAGTATTCCTTTGCTCTCAGCGGAAAGATCGAGCCTGGCCAGAGGCTGAAGATCTTTTATACTGCAGCCGGAACCAACAGCACATGGTTCTACGGCTATGTTCACGCAGAATAAACCGACACAGGCCTAAGACGATGGTCGTCGCTTACACCAAAAAGGCGGCAGCTGACTGGCTCCTAAGTTGTTCAGCTGCCGCCTTATCAACAAACTGCGAGTGCGTATGGGTTAGAAACCACCGCACACGCCTATACGCAGTCTACATGTGCGGGCAGTTTTTGCTATGCTTTCCCTGACTAAGATTGAACTTGAAAAACGGCTGCCCCCATACCCGGCAAGCCAACCACATGCCGGCCACAATTCTCGCCTACCGCCGACATCGATGCCTGCGTATTGTCGGATCTGCCTTGACCAGTATTGTCGCCGTGCAGGCTGAAGACTTGCTTCATCGGCATGCTGGCCCACTGCTCTAGTCCGTGCGTCTTTCTCATGCGTTCTGCGACAAGCTTCGTATTTACCGTCTGAGGCTCTTCTGTGTTGTTGAGCGCGACGACGATGCACGCGTCATCATCCCATCTAGCATAGACGTAAGGACTGTCCGGCCCGTCTGCAATGAGTGATGCGAAGTCTCCACGCCTGAGGACCGGATGTTCGGCCCGGAGCCGGGCTAGGACCCGATGATGCTCGAGGAGATCGAGGTCCCATAAGTCTTCCTCCCAAGGCATGCATTTTCTGCAGTCCGGATCCTCTCCGCCTTTGAGCCCGATTTCATCCCCATAGTAGATGTAGGGAGTTCCTGTATACGTGAACTGGAACGTGGTAGCCAGCATCAGCCTCGCAGTATCTCCCCGGCATGCGGTGAGGAACCGCTGTCGATCGTGGGACCCCAGAAGGTTCCACATGGCATACTGTGTTTGTCTGCGGTAGTGCATGGCTGTGGCGGTTATGCCGTCTGCAAAATCGGCAGTCCCGATTCGTCGGCGGGCGAAGTAATCGAGACACAGCTCTCTCCAGGGGTAGTTCATGACCGAGTCCATCTGGTCCCCGCGGAGAAATGGCGAGGCATCATGGAGGATTTCGCCCACTATTAGGATGTCGGGCTTTATTTGCCGCATCCGCGTCCTGAACTCGCGCCAGAACCCCTGGTCTACATCGTCCGCCACATCAAGCCGCCAACCGTCGATGTCGAGTGTGCGCGTCCAGTGCTCAGCCGCTGAGATGAGGTAATCGCGGACTTCGGGATTGTCGGTCCGGAATTTCGGCATCTGCCATATCCCGGGACCAAATGTTTCGTAGTTCGGCTTTGGACGTGTGCGCACCGGATAGCCGTGGATATTGAACCACTTCCAGTATGGCGAGGCGTCGCCTTTTTTTACCACGTCGCGAAATGCGAAAAAGTCGTAGCCGGAGTGGTTGAAGACAGCATCAAGAACGACGCGGATTCCCCGGGCGTGGCACTGATCCACAAGATGTCGCGCCGTATCCTCGTTTCCGAAATGCGGATCGATGCGATAGTAGTCAATGGTGTCGTACTTGTGATTCGACGACGAAAGGAAGATAGGGGTGAGGTAGAGGCACGACACCCCCAAAGAGGATATGTAGTCGAGCTTTTCGATGATTCCAGCCAGGTCTCCCCCGGAAAAGGAGCGCGGTGTGGGCAGCGTTCCCCATCTGGATACTCCGGGCGGGTCATTTGCCCGGTCGCCATTGGCGAATCTATCCACAAAGATCTGATACACCACTGCGTCCTGAGCCCACTTCGGGGGATCATCCATGCCTCCATGATACCAGATGCACGGGTATTGGAAACACCATGTCCATGGCTCGTCCTGTGGCGGTTCGTCCGAAAAACCGCCTTCACCGTAGCAGATGCGTTTTTCATCATCTTGAAGCTCGAAATAGTACATGAAGCGCCCATATTGAAGCTTCATGCTTCCTCTCCAGTAATCGAAGAGTCCATCAGATCCTGCGATCCAGAGACGAGTACTGCTAGTGCGGGCATGTGGCGTGTATCTGTCGGTGTATACTGCCTCAACTCGCCGCAGATCGCCTCTGGCTGCACGGAGCACGATTTCAAGCCGGTCATCACTGATTGGATATGCCATTGCATCGTAAGGCACATGCCATATTGCGTGTTTCTGCAACCTTTAGTATCCCTCGTTTCTTGGTGTTTGCAATTGATTATTCCTTGACCGCGCCGCGCGTCAGCCCCGATACCAGCTCGTTTTGGAGAAGCGCAAAGAGCGTAAGGATTGGAGCAGAACCTATGATTGCGGCAGCGGAAAACACCCCCCACCTTTTTGCATACTGATCGCCAATGAACGATTGGAGTCCTACTGCCAGCGTAAGGACGTCGTTTGACGACAACAGGACCTTTGCCAGGACATACTCTGAATAGGTCCCAATGAACTGGAGGAAGAAGATAACCACAAGAATAGGGCGGGACAGCGGCAGTATTACCTTGTAGAAACATTGGAACCGTGTTGCCCCGTCTATTGTCGCCGCTTCCTCCAGCGACGTGGGTATGGTGTCGAAGTAGCCTTTCATCAGCCACACGTTAACCCCCATGGCGCCGCCCAAATACACCAGAATGAGCCCTCCATGGGTATTGAGGCCGAACGTCGGAAAATGCTCGCCGATCCAGAGCAGGAGTAAGTAGATAGCGACCATCGCTAGCATCTGCGGAAACATCTGAATCAGCAGGATCGAGAAGAGCCCGGTCTTTCTCCCGCGGAAACGAAATCGGGAGAAGGAATAGGCGGCCAACGACGTCATGATGACCACCAGGGCCGACGTGATAAATGAGACCTTTAAAGTGTTTAGCATCCACCGTCCGAACGGGTGAGTGGGGTCATTAAATAGCTTTCTATAGTTCTCCAGTGATGGATTGCTCGGTATAAGCTTCTGCCCGATTATGGTGTTTGAAGGGTCGAACGAAGCCGATATTATCCAAAGCACCGGCAGAATGGCGAATGCTATGCACAGCCATATGACTATGTGGCGCCACAAGTAGGCCGGTTCTAAGAACCCCTTATACATTCTCGTGCACCTCCTCGAGGGCGCCTGTGAAGCGGAAGTTGAACCAGCTCAGTGTGCCGATTATTAGGAAGATCAATATGGTTACTGCTGAAGCAAGCCCGTAGTCGGTTCCAGAACCGCTCTCAAAAGCCAGACGGTAAGTGTAAGTAATCAGTATGTCGGTTGCCCCTGCAGGAGTCTGCGCGCCGGGAATAGCCGGTCTTCCCTGGGTGACCAGGTATATCACACCAAAATTGTTGAAATTGAAAGCGAAACTCGACACAAGCAAGGGCGCTACGCTTACGAGCAGGAGCGGGAATGTGACATGCCAGAACTGCTGCCAGCCGGTGGCGCCGTCTACCCGGGAAGCCTCATAGAGCTCGTCCGGGATGCTCTGAAGTGAACCGAGGCTGACTAGCATCATGTACGGGAATCCAAGCCAAAGGTTGACTATTATCAGTGCGACCTTGGCCCAGAATGGATCCTGCAGCCACGGCACTCTCACGTTGAAAAGGAACTGGAGCATGTCATTGATGAGCCCCACTTCCGCGTTGAGGAGGCCTCTCCAGATGAGCGCGGATATGAAGGCGGGCATCGCATAGGGGATAACCAGCAGAACTCTGTAGAATCCTTTGAACTTCATTTTCTGGTCATTGAGAAGGACAGCGAGGAGAAGGCCGAGGATAAACGTGGTTACCACAGAAAGCGCCGCCCATTCAAAAGTCCATACGAACACCCTGAAAAACGGGCCTGACACCTGGGGACTTCGGATTAACCTCGCAAAATTGCTCCACCCGACCGGCGCACGATAGCCTACGTCCAAAGCTTCCCCGTCGTCTGCCAGAAAAGTGCCTTGCGTCGCTGTATAAACTTTTCCGGTGGTCGTGTCAATGAGGGCATCCAGATTGCTATCGTAGGAATATTGAGGCTTATATGTGGCAAACCGATCCACGTTCCTCATCTTGAGTATAAAGTCCTCGAAGTGGAACTGGAGAGCCTCTACTGCACTCATGTGCTGGAAGAGTTCGAGCGTGCCGAGGCGCTGATAGGGGCCTATGCTTTCCGGAACGCCATCTGAATCCGCGTATTCAACGGGCAGTTGGACCTCGCCAAGCGGGAGAACTTCACCGTCTACGCCGAGCAACTTCTCTCCCTTAGGGTCGATGAGGACGACTGCGAATCTGCCGTCATGGCTTTTGTACATTGCAGCAGGGTACTCCGGCGCATCTTCCTGCAGGGTGGCCCGGGAGAGGTAGTTCTCGATTACCTGTTCTTTTGTGAGGAGGTGGCCGGTGCCGTAGTTTGTGAAGGCCACAGCCACCGTGTAACATATGGGATACACCACCATGGCTGCCATGAAGATGAGGCCTGGAATCAAGTAGCGCCATGGGAACAGCCGCGGAGTCAGGAAGACCCAATCGATCAGAGCGCATCCCGCTGCAAGCATGACAGCTATCCAATAGGCGCTTTCGCCTATCAGAACGAATATGGCCCAGATGGCCAATGCGTTGAGTATTCCCAGGAGTGCGACCTTTGCAATCAATCCTGGAATCGGAATATCGACGGGCGCGCGTCTTGTCGCGACTTTCAAGTCATTTCACCCTCCCTGAGCTAGCGCAAGGGCGCGCGCCCTTGTCGAACTGTCGGCATGACGGGCGGCGCCCCCACGAAATCAGGCATCGCGTGAACATTGTGCAAACCTATTTCTTGCTAGCCTTGATGGCAGAGATGATCTGTGCCGTTGCGTCATCAAGAGCTTTCTTCGGTTCGAGCTTCTGGTTGAACGTGAGTTCTATGGCGTTGGCCCATGCCGTCCACACTGCGGACATTTCCGGTATTGCCGGCATAGGTATGCCAGCGGCTGCGCTATCGCCCGTAGCCCTTATGTCTGCGTCAGACGACACGGCTCTTGCCGTCGCAAGATACGCCGGCGGACGGGGATCCTGCTTGAACAGGGCCATCATAGTGTCGGCAGTAGCCACGTATTCGTTGAGGAAGGCTTTGGCCAGCATCTTGTTCTTGCTGAATGAGCTGATCATGAAGCCTTGAACCCCGACGAACGGGCGGGGATCCTTCCCATCTATCTTTGGTATGGTGGTGAACCCGTAAGGGACCTTTGCTGCGCGAAGGTCGGCCAGGGCCCATGGCCCTGTGAGCATCATGCCTACTTTGCCATCTTTGAAGAGGCCCATCATTGTGTTGTAATCCATACTTTGCGGCATCAGTCCGTCCTCAACAAGCTTGTCGAGGAGGCTGAGGCCTCTGACTGCGCCCGCATTATTGAGCCCCACGTCGAGCGGGTTGAGGGTGCCATCCTTGTTCACCCCAAATACGTATCCGCCGGCGGCACTCATGATCGGGAATGTGTGGTATGGGTCGGGTATGGGAAGAAGGAATCCGTATTGCTTCTTATCTTTGTCGGTAAGCTTTTTGCAGATTGCCACCAAGTCGTCCCAGGTCTTTGGCGGATTGGGAACGAGCTTTGTGTTGTAGAAGAGCCCCACTGCCTCCACAGCGTAAGGAACTCCGTACAATGTACTGCCCCATGTGAAGGCTTCAACCGAGACTTTGAGGAAATCTTTCTCTTTGGCCTGCAGGTCGATGGGCTCGATAAGGCCGTTGGTTACGAGCTCTCCCAGCCAGTCATGGGCACCTATGATGATATCGGGGCCTTTGCCTGCCGGTCCGGCCACGCCAAGCTGGTCGCGGATGTCGCCAAAGCCCAGTTCTTGAACTTCCACAGGCACTTTGTACTTGGCTGTAAACTTTTTACCTAGGTCCTCCATGACAGGGGCTCGCGTTCCATCTGCCCATATGAGAAGTTTGCCTTCTTGAGATGCCGACGCGCACGTAGCCAATCCTAGCAGCATTGAGATGCACATGGCAATTGCAAGAGATCTTTTCATCTTCGCGGCTGCGCACTCCAAGCACTCGTTGCGCCTGAAGAGGCGCCTTTCCCCCCTCCATTTTTAATGACAAGCATGCTCCCCGTGATGCTGACTGGGTCGTATGTTTATGCCATGGATGCTGCCTATCTATACCTGTAGTGCAGTGTTTGGGGAACACTTGATAAATTCTCCGGAAGAATCACAAATCCTGCATTGATAAAACAGGATGGGATTTGGGCTATTGCCCTGGGAGGTTAGCGTATTGCCCATGGGCCGATGGGTGCTGCCCGGTATTTACGAACCTATCGGACCCTGGCACATGTGCTTTGGGTCCATGGTCAAACCCATGTCCGTGCGCATATGGTGCACTAGACTCTAACCAGGAGAGTGATGGGCAATGACAGATGAAGAAAGGGAAGAGGTCGAAACGCGCCAGGCGCCGGCTTGTCCGGGCGGATTTCTATATGAGATCAGGGCTGGCGACACATTCTACGCTCTGGCCCGACGATACGGGACAACTGTAGAGGCTATAACGGCAGCTAATCCCGGCGTAGACCCGCGAAGGCTGCAGATCGGGCAGCTTATCTGTATACCCGTAGCTGTCCCGACGCCGCCGACGCCCCCCGTGCCTCCGGTTCTCTGTCCTGGTGGGACGCCTTATGTCATACGGCAAGGCGATACTCTATACAGGATAGCCCAGAGATACGGGACTACCGTTGATGCGTTGCTCCGCGCAAATCCAGGAATCGATCCCATGAACCTTCAGATTGGGCAGGTTATATGTATTCCCGTGCCGATTCCCGTTCCTCCTCCGACGGTTTGTCCGGGAGGAGTCTTCTACACTATCAGAGCAGGAGACACGCTATACACGATCGCAGCTGCGTACGGAACGACAGTCCAGGCAATACTGGCGGCCAACCCCGGCCTCGATCCGATGAGGCTCCAGGTAGGCCAGGTAATATGCGTGCCTCTGCCTGCTGTGGCGCCCAGAACGTGTACGCTCGCCCTCGCTCCGTCTGTGACAGGCCCTGTAACAACGGCAGGAGGCGCCCTGTGGATGAGAACTGATGCATCAGGTAGGACTGAGCTTCTGGTTATCATCACTAATGTGCCGTCACCTACAAGCCTTGGAGCGGCTACTTACACGGCCCTGTTTACTTGGGGTGGGTATTCATTCCAGGTGCCTATGACAGAGGCGCTGGGCACCGGGATCTGGGCTGGCACTGCAGTTCAGCAGTTGCCTGCGGCCTTTTTCTCAACTGGCAGCGTAAACGTGTGGCCAGGTCCAGTCCTTGGCGGACTCGTGGCAAACTGCAAGTAAGAGTCGGGCGTGTGGGTAACGATGCCGACAGAGGGTCGGAAAGCTTGCCATTTAAGGCAGGCTTTCCGGCATTTACGCGGCATGTTTGTTGGGCCTATGGAATGAAAAAAGTCCAAGCAGCTTTGAAAAAGTGTTTGAGCGCGTTCAAACGGCTATCGCATGGGCACCGCCTGGGGAAAGTTGCCCCTGTAGGAATGTGTATATAGGGCAGAGCCTAGTTCGAGATTGCTTTGAGCACCATAGAAGGTACGTACGGTTCGGTGAGGAGATGGCGCCGGGCTGATCGCATGGCGCCACCATATTAAATGTCGTGGCGACAATGCTCCGCGAGATTACTCACGCAATCAGGCAGGTGCACAGCAGCGATGTCGCCCATAATGAACAGGTTGTTGTGTGGTTGATCTACGACTTCGGCAGCACAGCTCATGCCAGGTGGGAAATGCAATTTACGGATTCCACAACATAACCTGCCTCGGTGTAATCCACCACGTTTATGCAACATGGATCCTGAGACAGCTTCCAAAAACTCGATACAGGGGCATGCAACATATTGAGCAAAATGAGCTTAGTCAGCACGCGGTGGGAGACGATTACCAACTCATCGTCATGCTCGTGTGATGAGACGATTTTGTCCATTGCAGCCATGGCACGGTCAGATACGTCTGACAGAGACTCGCCACCGGGGAAGGTAAATGAATCGGGGCCTGTTTGCCAGTCCAGATAGAGTCTTCCGTAGTCTGACCTTATCCGGTCGGTGGAAAGCCCTTCCCATTCCCCGACATCTATGTCTGTGAGCGCGTCGCGAACGATGATGTTTATGCCATGTGAGACAGCTATCGCCCTTGCAGTGTCGACGGAACGCGACAGAGGGCTCGTATAGACCGCAACGAGTTTGACATCGCGAAGCGCCGTAGCGACCGCCGCAGCTTGTTTTCTGCCCATGTCATCGAGGGGCGCATCCATGCGTCCACGGAAGGTCTCTTCGCGCCCGCGGACGGTTTGTCCGTGACGAACAAGATATATTCTCATCCGATTAACACCTTCTCTTCTGGGAGATGGACATTGGCCAAGGGCTTTTGCCGTTGAGCCAAAGCTAACATCACAGTGAGGGGGCCGAGACGCCCAGAAAACATGGTTATCATTATAAGCACTCTGCCGAAGTCAGTAAGGTTAGGCGTTATGCCCGTTGTCAGACCGACTGTGCCGAAGGCCGACGCGGCTTCAAACAACACCTGAAGGAACGAAGCCTCTTCTGTTGCGGAGAGTACCAAAGTGACGCCTGTTACCAAGGCCAGTGCGAGACTGGCGATGGTGATGGCCCTGAACACCAGGCTTTGGGATATCTGCCTGTCGTTGATCTCCACATCGTCTGAACCACGAATAGTGGAGAGTATGGCTGCGATGATCACTCCCATTGTTGTGGTTTTTATGCCTCCGCCAGTGGAACTGGGAGAGGCTCCTATAAACATGAGAATTACGAAAATGAACAAGGTCGAGCTTCTCATCTTGCTGATGTCAAGGGTGTTAAAGCCAGCGGTCCGCGGGGTTATGCCTTGAAAGACTGCGCCAAGGACTTTGCCTGCCGGAGACATTTTTCCGAGTGTGTCGGGGTTGCTGAACTCCAACCCGAATGTGGCGGCCGTGCCGATGGCGAGCAGCCAGAGTGTGACTGTCAGGACCAGTCTGGCATGGAGCGACAGCCTGTTGCCCCGTCGGTGACCAACAAGTTCGACTATGACTGGAAAGCCCAGGCCTCCAATGATTATCAACGATCCTATGACGAGAACGACTGTGGGATCTGATTCCCAGTATGTGAGGCTAGAGAAAGGCCCGGTTATAGAGCCAAAAAGATCAAACCCTGCATTGCAGAACGCCGATATTGAATGGAATATTCCGTAGTATATTGCCTTTGATGTGGGCATGATCGACGAAAACCTAAGGCTCAGAATGATCGCCCCGACACCCTCCACGATGAAGGTGGTCAAGAGGAGGTATCTGGTGAGGCGCACCAGCCCTGCAATGCTAAACTGGTTGAGGGATTCTTGCAGAAGAATCCTCCCCCGCAGCGTAATCTTTCGGCCCAAAAACAAGGCGATTGCTGTGGCTAGCGCCATGAATCCCAATCCGCCTATTTGTATCAGGGTGATGATTACTATCTGCCCAAAAAGCGAAAAAGATGTGGCTGTATCGAGCACCACGAGGCCTGTAACGCAAGTGGCGGATGTAGCGGTGAAAATGGCGTCAATGAACCGGATGCTTTTTCCGTTGGCTGATGCTGCAGGAAGCGAAAGCAGAATTGCCCCGATGATTATCACGGCAGCGAAACCCGTGACCAGAACCTGTGATGGATTGAGTTTAGCACGATGAAACCTGTGGAAGAATCCGTTGAGCGCATCCATGTTTTCAGTCATACCCGCTTTCACTCTCCTGAATGCAAACAATCCTATCATCGGGGTGTTCGCGTGTCAATTGTATCAAATTGACGGCCGTTTTACCCTCGCGAACTGCGTAACCAGGTGCAAGCTGGACGCAGAATCGGACCCAATCCAGCTCATGGCTTGGTGCACTTAGTGGGTGTGGCACGTAGAGAGTGATGGATGGTGTTGAAACAAGATTGAGAAGAGTATAAAATATGTCATACTACTTATCGACACTGAGAGGTGATGATGGGTGGACGACCCAAGTAGCAGTACCTACTTGTTTGCCTTTATCTGCTTGGTGTTGTCTGGAGCTTTTTCCGCGAGCGAGGCTGCGATTCTCTCATCCGATGAGGCAAGGCTCAAGAGTCGATATTCATCCGACCCCCGACTCCGTTCGATTCTTGCTGTGAATAAGAGCCCTGCTCCTGTCATGTCGTCTATTCTTCTTGGCAATACTCTGGTAAACGCAATGTTCTCTGCACTTGCGGCATTCATAATTCACTCTATTGTACCGGGCGATGCTGGGCTCGCTGACGCAATTGCGACGGCAGCGGCTACGGTGATGCTTCTCGTATTCGCAGAGGTAAGCCCTAAATTGGTAAGTGGAGGCAACCCAGAAGCGGTTGCACTTTGGGCTTCATCCTGGCTGTTAGGTTTGGCTCGTGCGCTGGCGCCGGTATCTAGCGTGCTGACAGCATTGTCGGGGCATTTGGTGGCATGCCTTCCCCAACCGGACACTGCGGAGGAGGATTTCGGCGAACTGCGATTTCTGGCTGCAGTTGAATACGGTGAAGAGGCTGGCGCCATATCCGGTCTGGAAAAGGAGATGATATGGGGGGCCATGGAAACCCATGACCTCTTGGCCAAAGACATAATGACTCCGAGGCCGCGTATTGTGGCAGCGAGTGAGGATCAGAGCACCGCAGAGGCACTTGACTTAATGCTGAAATACGGTTTTTCCCGCATTCCGGTGTACGCGGATTCCATCGATAATGTGACTGGAATACTCAACATGAAGGATATTGCTCTGCTCATAAGCTGCTCTCCCAATGACTGGCGTGAGAGATTGGACCTCATGCCATGCGTGCAGCTGGCAGTGAGACCCTACTTTACCCATGAAAGAAAGAGAGTCTCCGATTTGCTGATCGAAATGCGTCTGAAGGGCATACATACGGCAATTGTTGTGGACGGCCATGATGGCGTATCTGGCCTGGTCACGCTCGAAGACGCTCTCGAGGTTATAGTTGGGGACATTCAAGATGAATATGACGAGGAGACTCCGGAACTGGTGATGTCGGAAGCAGGGTGTTGCCATGTCGTTGGAAGTGTTAGGCTGGCTGATCTTGCAGAGGCCTTTGATGTGGAGTTGCCTACGGAGGAATTTGATTCCGTAGCCGACTTCATTATGGCATGCCTCGACAGGGTGCCTTCCGAGGGGGACGCCTACTCTCTTGTAGGGCCAAGATTGACTTTGGAGGTTGTGGAGATGGACGGCCCGCGTATAAAAAGGGCCATAGTGCGTCTATCGGAGATGGAGACGGGACGCCATGGGTGAGTTGGACTTATTGGTTTCTTTGATGATCCGGACTATTCTGTTTGTTGGTTCAGTGTTTGGTGTGGGCTTCTTTGCGGCGTCTGAGAGCGCGTTTTTGAGCATGAATAGGTGGGCAATTGACAAGCTTGCGCAGGAAGGCGACGAGAACGCGTTGATTATGCGCAGGCTTACAGAGGACTCCGCCAAGACAGTATCAGCTGTGCTGGTCGGAACGAATGTCCTGTCAACACTCTCATCTGTCCTGGCGGTTTCCATTCTGTTGCTTGTAGGGAAATCAGGGACGAGGGCGATAGCTATTGCATCGATAGTGACAACTGCGATTATACTGATTTTCTCTGAGCTGACTCCGAAGACATATGCGGCAGCAAATCCCACAGCCACTGCCCTGAAGGTCGCTGTTCCGTTATCCTGGGCAATTACTCTGCTCGGCCCTGCGGCATCATTCCTTGCTTGGGTTCCCGCGCAGATCGCTGCCTTGTTTAGGCGAAAATCGAATGCTGGCAATGAGTCTCCTGATGAGATCATTCGAGCGGCTCTTGATGCTGCTGAGGACGACGGGTCAGTTGTTCCGACTGAGACCGAGGTGATCCATGGAGTTTTGGATTCCAAAAGGAAGTTCGTTCGCGACATCATGATTCCAATCGAGCGGACTGTCGCTTTGGATTACGATTCCACTTTGGAGGATTTCATGGAGGCCTACCTGAAAGAACGCTACAGCCGCATGCCGATAATCGCTTCATTCTGCGGCAAAGTGCTTGGCATTGCACATGTGAAGGATGTTATGAAGGAGATTGTAGCGGGCGGCGATCCTGCTGCAAAGAAGGTTCTGTCGGTGGCAAACACCGCCTGTTTGGTATCTGCCGATGCTCCGGCACTCGATGCTTTCAACGAGATACGGAGCCGCAAGTCTCATCTGGCCGTAGTGGTCCAGCGCGGAATCGCTGTGGGCATTGTGACCATAGAGGATTTCCTCGAAGAGATAGTGGGCGATATTCCGGAAGATGCATCCGGCCATGTCATGAAGTCGACATATGGCACAATGGCCCTGGCTGTGACAGTAGAAGGCGCCGAGAACGTCTAAAGCTAGCCAGAACTATCGCACAAATCAGTTTTGGAGGCGTCCATGCAAAGATGTAAGCGTGCTGTGAATACGGTGATCAAGACCTGGTGTCCCTTATCCCGAGATGACCGGACTTTCATTGCCAGACTGATTGTTGCTGAAGCCTTGTGTGGGCTATGCAAGGAACTAGGATGTGACACGGGGATATGCGTGTTTTCGAAGAAAGAAGCCGAGCATTCGATAGCAAACGTTCCATCTGAACTGTCAGACATTGGGCCTATGTATGCGGCCTTCGTGCTGTTCTCCGAAGCCTTCTATTTCGGTGAGAACGGTCTTGCCGTACTTTTCCCAGCGCTCAGACGTCCCGAATGGCTGCGTTCTCGGTATATATTCTTTCGATCGCGGATCCCTGAGAGAGCGCTTCTCGAAACTGATCGAATAGCTATGGAATACACATTGTATGCAAGCGGAGACAGGCTAAACGTTGAGGCGCCAGGGGGACTGATATAGATGCGACTTTGCCTGGCGCCAACTGTTTTGGAAGAGACTTCAGCCAACGG
>DUWJ01000208.1 GCA_012842765.1 Bacillota bacterium
AGGTCGGCATATCCAGCAGAAACCACGCGGTTCGACACCCTGATTTCTCCCGTGGCATATATCGACGCCACCATCTGCTGGCGCAAGCCGGGGAAGAGATCAGATGCGTTGTGTGCAACCACCGTAATTCTGGCGGGCCCTGCCTCGAGAATCCCGAACTTGACGCGGCGGAGAGGCTCCTCAAACGTCGTCTTCTCCTCGTGTCTGTCGTAGTTCTCATCATACCACCAGGTGCTGTAGGGGAACCCGGCGTACCTGATCATCCCGATATCCCTGGCATACTTGTGTTCTTTGCCCTGGTACTCGATTATGTCGAGGGTCCCGTGCTTGCCTACTTTGACCTTGAAAAGACCGTCAAGGCTTTCGATGACCGTGTTGTCCTCGTCGATCTCGAGAACGCGAAATGCCGGCTCAAAGACTGGCTTCTCTTGTGGCGCCTCATCTGACACGACGATCTTGACCCGGCCGGTCGCCAGGAAGGCAAGCTCATCGTAGCGAGAGACTGTTCCCGACATGTCCACGTCATCCAGCTGGAAAGGAACGACGTTTCCGTCTTCATCTACTACCTTTAGAGAATCCCAGTTGGCCGGGAAGTCTACTCCGATGGCCTCACGGACTTCATCCATCGTGAGCGACACGGGAACGGGTTTGCCTGTCGTGCACTTCACGTCGACCGCAACGGACTTGGTTGCCGCCGATGCCCCCACACTCAATACGGCGAGCAATGCTGCCGCAAGAAGAGCAGCAACGGCGAGTCTCTTTCTAACCTTCATCTTTCACGTTCCTCCTCGATTTTTTTGGGTCGGCCCTTAGGCCGATTGTGCTCTGGCGCTGGACTGCAAGTCTCAACGCCACTCGACCAATGTGTACCCGTAAGCTTCCACTAAGGGATCTATCCTGACCGTCTCCGCACATTCATCCACCGGACGTATCACGCTTTCCTCTGATACGAGATCACCGGCTGTGTTGTAGCTCTTCACGGTAAACTTGATCTCATGCGCCGGCGCGCTCGAACGTATGTCCACATCGATGCCTTTGGTGGAGGCCTTGTCGGCAAAGCTCCGGAGGATGATAACGTTCTGATAATCCGGCCCTGTCATGTGGCGATACTCGATCATCGGCTGGAAAACGAGGGCGTCCAGCGCTGCGGTCTGCGCCCGGCTAGCACCGACAAACTTCACGGTCACAGTGTGCTTGCCGGCTTTAAGCTCGACTTTCGGCGCGAGTTTTTCCATCACGAAATACTTTGTATCAGAAGATCCGCCCATGTCCACTACGATGGGTTCTCCGCCGTCTATAGAAAAGCTCATTCCGACTTGCCCCTCGGCAACAGGTTGGCGTTCAAAGACCGCGTATGGGATGTAGACGTCGTCTTCGGGGACCGTGAAGCTCAGCTTGAAGCTGTCACCGGATCTTACAGTCACGTAAAACTCTCCGCTGGGCGTGTTCTCCCCTGTCCACTGCGCCCAGATCTTCCGAGGGCGGCCCGATAGCGGGTTATCGAAGGACTCCGCCTCGACCACTCGGTATGCATATTTCCATCTGTTGGCAAGGTTTACGTATTCACATGCCTTCGGCACTGAAGCAAGCTCTATCATCGTCGTTACAGCCTCGATGGTCGATTCGGCTCCGGCATTGAAGCTCACGCCTATCCCGCGTTCGGGCCCGGGCGGGTCTATCCCGTCCCATCCGCGCCCTGTGGCCGGATCATACATCGGGTGGTTCGCCACGTTGTTCCCCATGTACCACGATCCTGCGATCCCGCCAAGCACTGCGTAGATCTCCTTGCCCGTTGCGCGGTAAAGCTCGAGTAAGCCCGTGGTGATGGTCTGAGCTCCATACGACAGCTGAACGTAGGAGAGCGGTGCCGGGCCCATGTGCGCGAACATCCCTATCGACGCCAGCATATGCGTGACGAAGCTGTTGGCCGCATATTCCGCGGATTCGATCCACGCCTGGTTGCCGAAGATTCTTCCAGCCATGGCCAGGGCCTTTATCTGATGGCTCCCCCAGCCATGCCAATTGGTGATCGTTCCACCCCATGGAAGGTGAGCGCCGAAAGGAAATTCATCGGGGGTACCCATCTGAAAACCGACTATTCCGTCGGCGAGCATCTTTGCCATCTCGGCAGTCCTCTGGTTAGGCCTCGCCTCATACAGCTCGCAAAGGGCCATCACGAGGACTCCTGAGGCATCAGACCCGTCCTCCACTAGCCATGCCGGAAGCTTCACGCCATGAAGGGTCTTGTACTCCCCGTATTTGGAGAGCTCATAAGCGGTGACAAACTCCCAAATCGACTCCAAGGACGGCTGGATCAGCTCCTCAAGGTGGGCCGCGTATTCAGGATCGACCTTGTCGAATACCCTGATGCCCCGGGCCAGAGCCCACATGCCCCTGGTGGTCCACCAGTTTACTCCCTTCTCGCTCGTAGCGCCCTTCAGGTTACGGGAGCCCGATTCCAAGATGAAGTTGTAGAAGTGGCCCTCCGGGGTGCGCATATACTCGATAAACGTGAAGCAATCCCTTGCCATGTCGAGGGCGTGTTCATCTCCACTACGCTCGTATTCGGCAAGGTATGCAAGGGCCGCCCTGGCCACGTCATCTACGCAGCTTATGCCCTCGCTCGCCGCTTCCACGTACTTGTATTGAGAGCTCCTGTCGCCCGGAACCGAAGGCTCGCAGTATACCCACCAGATGGGTATGACCGTCCCGTCGGAGCGAACTATCTCGTCGCGCAAGTAGTCCAAATGCGACAGGTTGACCATCTCGTTCACAGCCCTGTGGGCATCGCTTGCGTACTCTATACCGCTTTCGGCAGCGCTGGCCCCGAACGCCGCCACCATCAAGATGAAGGCGCAGGCCGCGGCCGCCAGTGCCCAGCGTCGCCTAGCTAAATTCATGTTCATATCCCCCTATGCTGCTGAGCCCGACTGATGCAACAGCTTGGCTGCTCAGTAGCTCAATATCTCGTTTACCCTCTCCTCGGCGATCTTTATGGCTTCCTCGGGAGTCTCTTGCCCGAGAACGGCACAGTACTGATACTCCTGGGCGATCGCGTCGTATATCTCCACCAAAGGCTTCACGTTGTCCGCCCCTTGGGTATACCTGCTTTGGACCATGAACTTGGCGAGGTGCGGCTGCTTCTTCGCTATTGAAGCGAAACCTTCTACCTTGTCAAGGTTCTTGCGGAACGGGATCTGGCTCGTCATCGCCAGAAACATCGCGTCGTTCTCCTCGCTCAGCATGAACTTGACAAACTCCCACGCTTCTTCAGGATGCTTGCTGGTCTGGAAGATGCCTACGTTCTTCGGATCACTATAGCTCCAAACTTCCTTGCCCGTGTAAAA
>DUWJ01000209.1 GCA_012842765.1 Bacillota bacterium
ATATAGAAGTCTGTCGAGAAATCTCTGTGGCTTGGAACCTGCGTTGCCGGAAGTGTTGAGCCGTTCAAGCCAGGTCGATCCTGGCATTGTCAGCCATATGGATGACTGACAGCTCCCGACCGACACGCTCGCGCAGCTGCCATTGAATGGGTCTAGGTTTTGCGGTATAATGTTGATCGAACAGGATAGGTGGCGCAGTATCCTAGTCGGTGTTGGCTTTCTCGAAGACGGGGATAAAATACCGTTAAGGGCACATCGATGAAGTCCCTTGTGCTGGCTTTTGACGCCCAGTTGGGGGTTGGTGCAGGGGGTTAAGGTTGTGGGGCGATCCGCAATGGCATGTGGGCGTTGACCCTGCTTCCGTGGAGACCCAAGTTCGTGGGGTTGAAAAGCTTTACGGCTTGGGGTGAACCTGCATGTCGGTACTGGCCCTGGTGGGCCCAATGGTGCTGGGTGCAGCGTAGCCTGCCTTGAGTGGATGTGCGGGATGGCGGGTGCCAAGTCATTGTCTCCCCGGCCAAGGAACATGACCTTTTGCCGCTTGAAAGCCCATCTGCAAAAGAGGATAGAGAATGGCCAGCATTGCCGAGGAAAACTCCTAGGCTGTTTGCATTGCATGGCGCTCTGGGGATTACGGTGTGATCTAAGTGGCAATCCAGTTGCTCCTTCGGCGACGAGGAGAACCTGTCGTAAAGGGAAACCGCCCGCCGGCGACGGTAGGGCGCACAGGGGGGAAAACCTGCTGGACCTCAAGTCACAATATTTACTCAGGGCGCTGCCACCTATCGGTTTATTTATTCATCCGACTATTTCGGATCCATATTATGCGCATTCAGGCTGAAGCCCATATTTTTTGAGGTGAACATGACTTGCCACGTGATTTTGGGCGAATCATAGCAGTAGGGCTATGGACATTCGCCCTATCGGCGGCTTTGAGCTACCTTTCTGGCTCTGCGGCTGGGAACCTCAGCCCCTGGTTTTCGGTCGCTGTTTTGATGGCAATAATTGCCACTGGGATTCTCTTCGACATTGTGGGGACTGCTGCAGCCGCGGCCAGCGAAGCTCCGATCAACGCTATGGCCGCTAATCGTGTGTACGGAGCAAGTGAGGCGCTAAGGCTCGTCCGGAACTCTCCGGCAGTTGCTAGTATCTGCAATGACGTTGTCGGCGACATCTGTGGCACTGTGAGCGGAGCGGTCGGCGCTACGATCATTCTGCGCATAGCTGCTTCGACCGGGGGATGGCTTGCAGAATCCGCATCTGTGTTGGTCATCGCTCTGATTTCGGCTGTCACAGTTGCAGGCAAGGCCATTGGCAAGCGTGTAGCGATAGAATCAGCCAACGATGTCGTGTTGTCAGTGGGGCGGATAATTGCGACATACGAAAGGTTTACTGGACGGTCCAAGGATGCCAAAGGCAGAAAGCGGAACAATGGAAGAAGTAGCAAGGATTGACGGCACGCTGAAGCATCAATGATTATTGCCGATCCTCCCAAATGTGGAGCGGACGGTCAAGGGACGGTGGGTTCCCTATGATGAGCATTCTCCAGAGCATCGATTCACCTTCCGACCTGCGAAGGCTCTCAGACAGGGAGATACGGCAGCTTGCGGAGGAGATTCGGCATTACCTGGTACATACTGTTTCCCGCACCGGCGGGCACTTGGCGCCAAACCTGGGTGTAGTTGAGCTTACGATAGCAATTCACCTTGCTCTCGATTGTCCTCGCGACAAGGTGATATGGGATGTAGGCCACCAGTCATATGTTCACAAGCTTCTCACCGGAAGGCGTGGGGCTTTTGCCTCTCTGCGGCAGCAGGGGGGCATAAGCGGTTTCCCGAAACCGTCAGAGAGCGAATACGACGCCTTTGCCACCGGACACTCCAGTACGTCCATATCTGCCGCCCTCGGCATGGCCTTGGCGCGTGATGCTGCAGGTGAAGACTATACTGTAATGGCGGTGATTGGAGACGGCGCGCTCGGCGGCGGGATGGCTCTTGAAGCGATGAATCATGCCGGGCACACCAAGACCGATCTCATAGTCATACTCAATGATAATGAGATGTCCATTTCCCGAAGTGTCGGAGCGCTGGCAGGGGTGTTGGGCTCCGCTCGAACCCATCCGGGCAGACGACGCTTCAAGTATGGATTTGACCGGTTTGTCATGGGCATACCGGTAATTGGGAAGGCACTCAAAGCAGCTGGATACAGGTTGAAGAAAAGCGTCAAGAGCTTTGTCCTGCCTGGAATGGTCTTTGAGGAGCTAGGCTTCACTTATCTGGGGCCAATCGATGGACACAATGTAAAGGCCGTGAGCCGCGCCATAGACGACGCCAAGCGCGCGGGTGGGCCGGTCTTGATACACGTCATAACAAGAAAAGGCAAGGGCTATGCGCCTGCTGAGCAGGACCCCGCGAAATTCCATGGCACCGGTCCGTTCGTTGTTGAGACCGGAACTCAGATTTCCAGTGACCGGCCCACTTTTACGTCGCACTTCAGCGAATTCATGCTTCGCGCTGCTGAAGAAGATGACAGGATTGTGGCGATAACGGCTGCCATGGCCGAGGGCACTGGTCTGCGCAGTTTTGCGGAGGCCTATCCCGGGCGCTTTTACGATGTGGGCATTGCTGAGCAGCACGCGGTCACTTTTGCTGCTGGGCTTGCTGCAGCTGGTCTCCGTCCCGTTGTGGCCATATATTCCACCTTTCTTCAGCGGGCCTATGACCAGATAGTGCACGATGTGGCATTGCAAGGTCTGCCGGTAATTCTTGCTGTTGACCGCGGAGGGATAGTGGGCGAAGACGGCCCCACTCATCAAGGCCTGCTTGATGTAGGATATCTGAGGCAGATACCCGGGATGACTGTGATGGCGCCCAAGGATGGTGCGGAGCTGCAGAGCATGTTCGGGACTGCTCTGGAACATGATGGGCCATCGGCCATAAGGTATCCTAAGTCGGCTTGCCCGGAGAGGGAGGTCGAGTGGCCTGCAAGGCCTATTCCCATTGGCAAGGCGGAAGTCATGCGGGACGGCTTGCATTGTGCCATATTCGCCCTTGGGCCCATGGTATGGCCTGCTCTCGAAGCTAGCAGGATTCTGTCGACCCGTGGAGTAAGTTGTGCAGTGGTGAATCCCAGGTTTGTGAAGCCGATCGATGTTGATACATTGCTGGAATACGCTGGCAGGACGGGAATCATTATCACATGCGAGGACTCTTGTCTGGCGGGTGGGTTTGGTTCAGCAGTTCTGGAGTCGCTGTCAGAGGCGGGCGTTTTCGATGTGCATGTTGTGAGGCTCGGAGCGCCAGACGACTTTGTGGGCCAGGGAAAACGGGATGATGTCTTGTCTGATCTCGGTTTGGATGCCAAAGGCATAGCTGATGCGGTGATGCAGGCGCTAAGAGGGCGAGAGGGCGAGAGGGCGGTTGGCGGTGGTTTGTATGTCTCAACAAGCTAAAATCAGACTCGATCAGCTAGTTGTAGAGCGTGGGCTGGCAGCAAGCCGAGAGGCAGGAAAGCGTGAAATACTAGCCGGAAACGTCTTTGTGGACGGAGTGCGCGAGGACAAGCCGGGGACGATGATTCGGGCTGACGCCAAGATATCCCTGGAACGGCGTGGCCCGCGGTACGCGAGTCGGGGCGGAGAGAAGCTGGCGCACGCGCTGAAAACGTTCGCTATCGATGTAAATGGCCGCGTTGCCATAGATATAGGCGCCTCTACGGGCGGATTTACCGACGTGCTCTTGAAAGCGGGGGCGTCGCGAGTTTATTGTGTGGATGTGGGCTATGGGCAACTTGCCTGGAGCCTGAGACAGGACCCGCGCGTGGAAGTCTTTGATCGCACGAACGCGCGCTACATAACGCCTGATATGTTCGATCCGCGCCCCTGTTTTGCCTCTGTAGACGTGTCCTTCATATCTTTGTCCAAAATACTGCCCGCCTTGTATGCGGTGCTGCAAGGACGGGCCGAGGCTGTGTGCTTGGTGAAGCCCCAGTTCGAGGCGGGGCGCCGCAACGTTGGCAAGCGAGGCGTAGTTCGTGACCCTGCGGTGCATGCTGAAGTTCTTCGGGCGGTTTATGGGCATGCACGGGATGCAGGTTTTGAGGTGTTGGAGTACACGTGGTCTCCTATTACTGGACCTGAGGGAAACATCGAGTTTTTGGTCCATCTGCGCAAACAAGACGCGAACACGCAGCGGATCTGCAGTTGTCCCCACGCAGGCGCCGACGCACCGACTTCTTGCAGTCTCGATAGGGAATTGTGCGGAATAGCCGAAGCTCAGCTCGATAGGGCAATCAAATCAACTGTTCAGCAGGCGCACGTGGCCCACGGCCGAAGCGGCGACTAGCCCCAACAGCAACGTGTCCGCGCGGTCATTGGCTGTAGATAGGGCTTCGGGTCTGGACTGATGAAAGGGGGGGGTCTTACGAAGAGGGCGGGAATCGTAGTGCACGCGGCAAAACCGGAGGCAAGAAGGCTGGCTGGCCACGTAGAGGAGTGGATGCGTGGGGCAGGGGTCGACGTGGTCATCGACGATTGTCTGGATCGACCGCTTCCGGAAGATATCGATTGCGCTATTGTCCTTGGAGGAGATGGAACCCTTCTCTCTGCTGCTAGGCGGGCTGCAACCAGGGGAATTCCGATTTTAGGGGTTAATCTGGGGAACCTTGGTTTTCTCACGGAGGTGGAACCATCGCAGCTCGAACCGGCCCTTCGAGCTCTTGTTGATGGAAACTACACCGTCGAAGAGCGAACAATGGTTGAGGCTGTCGTTTTCCGCAATGGACAGGCTGTCAAGACTCTTTGCGGCCTTAACGACGTGGTCATTACCAAGGGGGCTTTTGCCAGAATAGTTCAGCTTGGGGTATTCGTGAATGATGCATATTTCGCCACTTTCCCCGCGGACGGGGTTATCATATCGAGCCCTACAGGATCCACTGCCTACTCACTATCGGCAGGCGGACCTCTGATCAATCCCAACATCGATGTTCTTCTCATCACTCCAATCTGTCCGCACAGCCTTTTCTCGCGTTCTCTTGTGATTGCAGGGAGCGATAAGGTGCGGGTTGTGGTGGAGACGGCCCATGAAGACGTGGCGGTTACCGTCGACGGTCAGATCGGGTTCGAACTCCAGTCAATGGACGAAATAGTGGTTGGCAGGGCTCCGTACGTGACGAGGTTTGTCAGGCTTGAGACCAGGAATTTTTACGGGATACTGAGGGAAAGGCTCAAGCGGGACCGCTTGTAATGGCGGGCCGCAGGGGAAAAGGTATGTGCGGGAGGCGTCGGAGGTGAAAGCAAGAAGACACCAGAGGATTCTGGATATTGTCAGATCGCAAACGATAAAGACTCAGGAGGAATTGGCTGAGGAACTTGCGCGAGAGGGTATTACTGTTACGCAGGCCACAATCTCGCGCGACATAAAAGAACTCCGGCTGATAAAAGCGCCTGTGGGCGACGGCACTTATCGGTACACGATCCCGACCGATCGCAGCATAGAAGATATAAACAGGCGGGTAGAACGCATCTTCCGCGAAGTTATAATAAGCATTGAAGACAGCGAAAACATTATAGTCATAAAAACATTGGAAGGCGCTGCTCAGGCGGTTGCCGCGGTCCTGGATGACCTGGCATGGCGGGAAATAGTAGGGTCTTTGGCGGGCGACGACACAATATTGCTCATTATCAAACCGGTTCAGTCCGTGCCCGATGTGATGTCCCGGCTGAACAAGTTCCGATAATAGGGCAGGCCGGTTGTGTGAGCAGGCTGTTGCTGGTCGCCGCGTCTTTGGGGGCAAGGCGATGCTTTCGGAAATAGATGTGCGGAACTACGCGCTTATAGAACGGCTGTCACTGAGATTCGGAAATGGATTCAATGTTCTCACAGGGGAGACCGGCGCCGGAAAATCGCTGGTTATAGACTGTGTGGGCCTTGTTATTGGTGGAAGGGCTTCCTCTGAATCTGTCCGTGCCGGCTGCGATTCTGCTGTGGTGGAGGCTGTTTTCAATATATCGGATGTGCCCGATGTGGAAGCGCTCCTGCTCGAACAAGGCATAGATCCTGAGCCTGATGGGACGCTCATCGTGACTCGGGAAGTTTCTAGGCAAGGGCGTTCACGTTGCAGGCTGAATGGCCGCATTGTGACCTTGACCGCGCTGTCGGCCATAGGCGAGCGCTTGGTCGACATATATGGTCAACATGAATACCAATCTCTCGCCAGACCATCCCGGCATATCGGCCTGCTCGACGCCTTTGGCGGAGCCCGGTTGGAGCAGGTTCGGGATTCAGTCCGCCAGCTTTATGAAGAATGGCGCGAATGCGAGGAGGAATTGGCCGAGCTGCGCCAGCATGCTCGGGAGCGCGCACAGCGCGCCGATCTTCTCGCCTTTCAAGTCAATGAAATAGAATCTGCCAATCTCGAGCCCGGCGAGGATGTTCACCTCGTCGCGGAGCAGACAGTACTAGCCAACGCTGAAAGCCTTTACGACGCCGTCGTTCGGGCTTACAGCCTCATCTATGAATCCTCTTATCCTGATATCGCATCAGCCCGCGACATGTTGGGCGAGGCTCTCGAGGAACTGGACAATGCGTCTCGAATCGACGGGACATTGACTTCTCTTGCCGAGAGCTTGTCTGCATTGTGCGACCACACCACAGAGATATCCCGTGCCCTCAGAGAATACCGCGACTCAATCGAATTCGACCCGGAAAGACTTGCCGAGGTGGAAGAGAGGCTTTCCGCAATTTCGAGGTTGAAACGGAAGTACGGTGATTCGCTGGCAGATGTTATAGACCACGGGCAACTTGCCCGTGAGGAGCTGGAGTCCATGACAGGAGCAGGGCGTCGCGTGGACGAGCTGGAAGGTCGTTCAGCGGCCCTCTCGGAGGAGTTGGGCAACTGCGCCTCCAAGCTCTCTGCGATGAGATGCGAAATAGCGGCCGAGCTTGAGAAGGAGGTCTCCAGGGAGCTGCGGGACCTGTCCATGCCCCATGCAGTCTTTAAAGTTGATGTAGGCAGAAAAAGGGATGGACACGAGATAGTTGTGGATGGCACGCCCGTTGTAATCGGTCCTGACGGCTTTGACGATGTGGAATTTCTGTTTTCAGCTAACCCGGGAGAGGAACCGAGGCCTCTTGCGCGTATAGCCAGCGGAGGAGAGATGTCCCGGGTTATGTTGGCGATCAAGTCTGTGCTAGCTGTAGCGGATGCCATGCCGACCATGGTCTTCGACGAAGTGGATGCGGGAATCGGGGGCGAGGCGGCGATAGCTGTCGCGTCAAAGCTTGCGAATATAGGCAAAGTTCGGCAGGTGCTTGCGGTAACCCATTTGCCGCAAATTGCCGCGGTGGCCGATAATCATTACGCTGTTTCCAAGCTGGAAAGGAGTGGGAGGACGGAGGTGACAGTGGAAAAGCTCGATATCGAGGAGAGGGTGACGGAGGTAGCGAGGATGCTGGCTGGCGAGGCTCCATCATCTGTGACCGTGGCACATGCCCGGGAGATGCTTTCTCGGCGCTAGGGATGAAGGAGTTGGCATGCCTATGTTGAAGAATTGCGAAAGAAAGCATTTTGTGTCAGGAGGAGGGAGGGCTTGGGCCGCTTCACAGGTGGCCTACGGCCGAGCAAGGTGAGATTGAAGGACCATCCCATACTGGACTTTTCTGCCGGACAGGAGGTTGCATTTACTTTCGACGGGAAAAAGTTAAAAGGGATTGATGGGGAGCCAATAGCTGCCGCTCTCCATGCCAATGGTGTTCGTGTCCTCCGACACAGTCCAGTTAGTGGACGTGCACGGGGGTTTTTCTGTGCTATAGGCAATTGCTCGTCATGCTTGATGACTGTAGATGGCGTGCCGAACGTGCGTGTGTGCACAGAACCGCTGAGAGAGGGAATGGTAGTCGAAACTCAGAAAGGCCACGGCCAGCTGCCCATCGACTGAGGCGGGCCGAGCAGCAAGGACGGTGAACCTGTTGAAGGAAGTTGACATTGCTGTGATTGGCGCAGGCCCAGCGGGGCTTGCAGCTGCACTGGCGTGCGCCGAAGCGGGTGCGTCTACTCTGCTCATTGACGCAAATGATGTCCCAGGGGGTCAGCTTGTAAAGCAGACTCATAAGTTCTTTGGATCAGAACGGCAGCACGCTGGAACAAGGGGGATTCAGATTCCGGAGCTTTTCGCAAAGAAGCTCGTGGAACATCCCAATGTAGAGACTATGTGGGATACGACCGCATCGGGCTATTATGATTCCGGAGAGCTCGTGGTGGAGGATGGAAAGAGATTCATTAAGATTCTGCCAAAGCGCTTGATAGTGTCGACAGGCGCTTCCGAGAGATTCGTCCTTTTCGAGAACAATGACTTGCCCGGAGTGTACGGCGCCGGCGCGGTTCAGACTCTGATGAACGTTTATGGAGTCGTTCCCGGCGACCGGGTGTTGATGGTGGGTTCGGGCAATATCGGACTTATCGTCAGCTATCAGCTTATCCAGGCTGGTGTGGACGTGGCGGCCGTGATCGAGGCCGCGCCGTGCATAGGAGGCTACCTAGTTCACGCGGCGAAGTTGCGCAGAGCTGGAGTGCCAATACTTACTTCCCACACCATTGTGGCAGCTCACGGCGAAGAGTGTGTGACAGGCGCCACTATTGCGAAGGTAGACGAAAAATGGCAAGCAATTCCAGGCACTGAGTGCGAGATAGAATGCGATGTGATATGCCTAGCCGTGGGGCTGATGCCCTTGGTTGATATCCTGTGGCAGGCAGGGTGCGAGATGAAGTACGTGCCGGAGTTGGGCGGACACGTGCCTGTTCGCGACGATAACATGCGCACTTCAAATCCTAATGTATATGTTGCAGGCGATTCGGGAGGAGTCGAAGAGGCCAGTTCGGCGATGATAACCGGCGAGATAGCCGGCATAAGCGCGGCTGAATCCCTCGGACTTAAGGCGCCGGAAGCAGACGCGAGGCTCGCACAACTCAAGGCGGATCTTGCAGCCATCAGATCGGGACCGGCTGGCGAAAAGATCTGTGCCGGAGTATGTCGTGCGACGGTGTGCGGAGGTGTTTGGGAATGACCGACCGACCGGAACGGATAGATGACGACGTGATAGTATGCAGGTGCGAGGACGTTACCTTGGGCGATATTCGTCGTCTGATAGCAAATGGTTATCACACAATAGATGAGATCAAGCGCATTTCCCGCGCAGGCATGGGCCAATGCCAGGGCAGAACGTGCAGGCATCTTATTGCGCGAGAGCTTGCTACGGCTCTTGGCGTGTCAGTGGAGGAAGTGGAGATGCCGACTTTCAGGCCGCCTACGAGGCCTGTGTTACTATCCACAATTGCAAGGGGCGAAGGCGATGAGTAAAAAGAGCGCTGATATCGTCGTAATAGGCGGCGGGGTGGTCGGGTGCGCAACAGCCTTTGAGCTCGCTCGCTTGGGTTGCAAAGACATAGTGCTTGTAGAGCGGAACACGATTGCTTCAGGGTCAACAGGGAGATGCGGCGCGGGTGTAAGGCAGCAGTTTGGGACGGAACTCAACTGCGTGCTGGCTCGCGAGTCTGTCAGGATCTTCGAACAGATGGACGAGTATCTCGATTACAAGCCAGGTGTTGAGTTCAGGCAGAGCGGCTATTTGATGCTCGCTTATTCGGATTCCCAGTGGGAGCAGTTCAGACGCAATGTAAAACTCGAGCGTAGCTTGGACATTGACGTGGAGATGCTCACGCCTGAAGGCGCGAGGGAGATAGTTCCTTTCCTTAACCTTGAGGGTATGGTCGGAGCTACGTTCTGCCAGACGGACGGGCACGCCAATCCGTTCCATACAGCGTTCGCATATGCGCAGGCTGCAAAGAGGCTCGGTGCAGAGGTTCTTACTCACACTTCTGTGGTCGACATAGAGGTGGAAAACAACCGCATAAAGGCGGTTGTGACCGATAAAGGGAGGATCGAAACGTCAGCAGTTGTCAACTGCGCTGGGGCATATTCTGCTAAGATAGCCGCAATGGCAGGCATCGATTTGCCGGTATGGGGCGAGCGGCATCAGATCCTAATAACGGAGCCGGTTGAGGCTATGATGGGACCGATGGTCATCTCTTTCCACCATGATTTCTACTGTCAGCAGACACCCCACGGAAGTTTCATCATGGGAATAGGCATGCCGGGGGAGCCTAAGAGCTTCAACATACACTCATCCGTGGATTTTCTCGAAGGGATGGCAAAGACTGTAATGAAGATCCTGCCCCCCCTAGGCAACCTCAGGGTTGTCCGCCAGTGGGCGGGCCTTTATGACAGGTCTCCAGATGCTCAACCGATATTGGGCGAGTGTCCGCCTGTGGAGCGTTTTTACAATGCCAATGGTTTTTCGGGGCACGGTTTCATGGTTGCGCCCATCGTTGGGCGGGCTATGGCAGAGCTTATCATGCTCGGCAAACCTTCTGTCGATATAAGCAAATTAGATGCTGGAAGATTTGAACGAGGCGAACTCGTTTTGGAACCGGCGGTAGTCGGATAAACCTAGAGGAATTTCCCCAGATAACGTAGAAGAATGGAGGAGCGTCCAAACATCACAAGCGGGCGCATTTGTCGGTAGAGGGGGAGCTATGGCGATGCTAAAATACATAAAAGCCGGCGGACCAGTCATGTACCCAATCATTTTTGTGTCAATAATCGGACTAGCCGTCGTCATCGAGAAGATCATCCAACTTTTCCATACACAAACAGACTCGGATCGCCTCATGCGCTCGGTCAAACTCAACCTTGCACAGGGACGCCCCGTAGAGGCAATGCAGGCCGTAAAGAATGAAAAAGGGCCTATCGCGGGCGTTGCCCGCGCCGCTATAGCAAATTACGATAAACCCCGTGAACAGATCAGGGCGGCGGTAGAAGCCGCAGGCCGGGAAGAGGTATTCATGATGGAGCGGAAGATGAACGTGCTCGACGGTGTCATCACGCTTGCACCTCTTCTCGGCCTTCTCGGAACCGTTACTGGCCTCATCAAGAGCTTTCAGGTCCTGTCGGCGTTCGGGGGCCTCACTACGCCGGCACAGCTTTCGGGCGGCATCGCGGAAGCGATGATCACGACTGCTGCAGGGCTCATCGTTGCCACGCCTCTGGTTATCATTGAAAGTTGGCTCTCAGTGGTGATAGACGACAGAGTGGCAGACATGGAGAAGTACGCCATTGAGCTCATAGCGTTGGCGGCAGGCGAAGATGAGGGGGACCAGTGATGTTCGAGAATCACCGTGCAAAGAGAAGGTTAGGCCATGTGATAATAACGCCGCTCATCGACGTCATGTTCTATCTAGTCGCTTTCTTGCTGGTTTTCGGCACATTCCGAACGGAGACCACTGGAATGCCTATGGAGCTTCCAAGGGCTGCAACTCCGAGCGATCTTGCTCGCGAACACATCATCGTGGCTATCGATTCGAGCGGGCGAATCTACTATGACGAACGGATTGTGGTCGACGGCGAGCTTACCACCGGGCTATTGCCGAGACTAGCTGCGAACCCTGATCGCCTCGTCATCATAAAGGCGGACAAGTCAGTCACTTATGAAAGACTCATTCAGGTAATCGACGCGATCAGGATGGCCGGCGGAGTCCACCTGGCTCTTGCCGTCGAACGTGCTCCGCAATCGGGCGGTGTTGAGAGATGATCCAGAGTCGGCAGACTCAAGGTCAGTTGGAGAGCTTGCTGATATCGGTGCTCATCCATGCGGCGATCATATTCCTGGTGCCGTACGTGGCGCCTGCGCCAACCGTGGATGTGTATCCGCTCGACGTTGCGGGGGTCATAGAGATATCCGCAATTGAAACAGAGCCTGCCTCCCCGGCACCTGCGCCAGGGCTCAATGTGAAGGAAGTTGCGCCAACGCCGGCGTCGGAGCCTCCAAAGGCAGCGCCGACGAAGAAGAAAGATCCTAAACCTGCGGTAGCACCAGCGCCTGCCGCCAAACCACAGCCTCAGCCAGCGGCTGAGCCGAAACCAGTCGGGAAGACCGAACCGAAGGTCCCAACGCCCGCAGTTGACAAGCCCGAAGTTGTTTCGAGTCCAGCAGGAAAGAGCGTTGCCCCGGCTTCGGAACCCGAACCTGTTCCCGCTGCCGCGTCCGCACAGGTTCCAGAACCGAATTCGACATTGAGCAAGGCTGTCGAGTCGCCGACTGCATCGGCCAAGAGCTATACGGAAGCGAAGCCTGCCTCGGGATCAGGCACTGTCGGCGGAACGGGTGAAAAACCTCCGACTGCAGGAGATCCTGGAGAAACCGGAGTAGTTCCGCGGCCGGAATACCCAGGTGACGATCGTACGGGATACGGAATGATAAGTTCTACAGGCGGCGCCGGTCACGGCGTGGTTATACCCAAAGGCGTGCAGAACATCAAGGGTCGGGGAGAAGCAAAAGTTAGGATACGCGTGACATCGGACGGAAAGGTCGACTCAGTTAGTTTCTTGATTCCGCCGCCGGATAAGGCTATGGAAAAACCTATCCGCAACGCGATTATGGGGGAATGGGTTTTCAAACCAGACACAACTTTGGGACGGGAAGACGCCTATTACCTCGATGTATGGATCAGCTATGATGGCGGAACGGAGGATATATCGGTCGAAAGCGAACGCGTTTCGTATAAAAGGTGATTGTTGAACGCACGCGGAGGTGCCTTATATCATGGTAAGATCATGCAAGGCGCGCGCGGTCGTCACAGCTCTTGTCCTTCTCTGGTGTGCATTTATCATGCATCCGGGAATCTCACGAGCGGACACTGCGGCGCCTGTTGAGATAAGCAATCAATTCATCAGGATCACCGTGAATCCCGGACCCGCAGAGGCGGGTAGGTTTGGATTGGAGACCACTGGGGGCGATCCCCGAAACCCAGCCGACGATGGACTGCCGCTTATTTACGGACGCCCTATGCCGTGGACTTCCTATACGACGGTTCGCATCGACGGTTCAGATTGGGTCTTCGGCGGGAAAACGACTCGTCGCGCTGGAAGATCAGGTATGTATGGCGAACAGGTACGGCCTCCTCAGATAGAGGACGGCAAGGTCGTCTGCAGCTACATGCTGGGAGATATTCTTGTCACCCAGGAACTTTCATTTGTAAAGAGTCCGAGCACGCGTTACCTCGATACTGCGAGGATCCACTACAAGCTGGAGAATACGGGGAGCGTGACGCGGAGTGTGGGCTTGCGGTTGATGATCGACACGATGCTCGGAGCCAACGACGGAGCGCCACTCCGTGTCGGTGAAAAGACGATCGTTTCAGATACTATGCTTTCAAGAAGAGAGATACCTGATTATTGGCAAGCCTTTGATTCCATTGTCGAGCCTTCTGTTACTGCGCAGGGAACAATGGCTGGGGGTGAGCTCACGCCTCCAACTCAGATAGCTTTCTCCGATTGGGGTTCGTTTGCCGACAATTTATGGGACGTCAATCTCGTTCACGGCAGGGAATTTGTGCGCGCCAGAGAGTCTGACCTCGATTCTGCGGTCGCGATGTACTGGTCGCCATCGCTTCTAGCACCCGGGGAAGTGAGGCATTATGTGACATATTATGGCTTGGGCGGGATTACCCTGGCCCCTGGCAAGCTGGCTCTGGGAATGACAGCACCGTCCGAAGTAGGGCTTTCTGCTGACGGGACGGCCTCGTTCCTCGCAGTGGCCTACGTAAGCAATACCGGGGAAGGGCCGGCTCATGATGTGACTGCTTCTCTGTCGCTTCCAATCGGGTTTACCCTGGCAGATGGACATGCCAGGACCCGAACGGTTGGCGATCTTGAGCCGGGAGAGACCGCACAGGTAGCATGGCAAGTGATTGCCTCATGGGGTGCTGTTGGCGGCGGCAACCTAGAGGTCAATGTGAGCGCGACCAACGCCAACCCGAACAAGGTTTCAAGGCGTGTCGAGATACTGGCGCCTCCGCGCCTGTTGGCGAGGATAAGCCATTTGGAAGCCCTCCAAGTGCGCGGGGAGGAGATCTACCCGTGGCCCGTGAGGCTGACGGTTCGTGTGGAGAACACCGGAGGATCGCCGGCTCATTGGGCCAGGGTCAAGCTGGACTCGATTGGGGGCTTCTCCGTTATCGGAGGCGATGTAACGCAGTTGCTGCTTGGGACGTTGGAACCCAATCGCCCACTCGACTTCACTTGGGTTCTGGGGGGCCATCCCGATGCAGGCACCCACACCATTCTGGTGAGCGCTTCTGCTGATGATGTGCCGGCGTCGAGCGCTAGCGCATCTATTCAGGTGCCTTTGCTCGTGCCAAAGGTTTGGGTGAAGCCCAGCAAAACACGGGTAATGCCTGGCGACATATTCAGTGTGGACGTTATGATAACCAATGTCCCTGATCTGAAATCTGCTAAGTTCGATTTGAGGTACGATAATGACTTCGTCGATCTGGCCCTCGTGTCAAGAGGCGGACTATTTGCTGCAGGCGGTGAGCTCATGCCGTGGAGCGAGGGAGACTCCCGATCGACGCCGGGCCGAGTTGCAGGGACGTGGGGCTCCTTGAATTCGCCTGGGTATGCTTGGGGCAGCGCGGCAACATTCTACTTCCAGGCGAGAGCAATGGGAGATGCGCGATTTTCCGTAGAAAATCTCGTTCTTTCGGACGCGTCAGGCAGGGTGATATCGCTGGAATCCGTCCCTACTCCCTGCACGGTTCAGATCACCAGGCAATAACATCAACGGTCAAATGGGGGGGTCATGATGTCTGAGATTTCGAAGCGGCTGAGCATCACAGCGATAAGTGTGCTGATAGTGATCTCGCTAATGTCCTCAGCAGTCCTGGCGGCGCCGGTCACAATAAAGGACGTGCCAGAGGATCATTGGGCATACGAAGCAGTGAAGCTTCTTGTAGAAAAGGGATATATGGGCGTATATGAGAGCGGCAATTTCTGTGGAGATGATCCGGTCAGCAGGTATTTGCTTGCCTTTGTGACGGCAAAACTCCTCCGTGATGTGGAGGCGGGCCGTACAACTCTGAGCGAGGACGACATGAGAGTGGTTAGGGAGACAGCCACGGTCCTCAGGGAGCAGTTGGCTGTGGTCACTGCCAGGCTGGAGGAGGTAGAGCGGATTGCCGCCGGTGCGGCAGGCGACGCCAAAATCGCGCAGGAGACTTCTGCTTCAGTGGCGCTCAACTACAGCCGGTTGGAACAGGCCATGGAGGAGCAGCGCAAGCAATTGCTGGCGGAGATCGGAAAGACC
>DUWJ01000210.1 GCA_012842765.1 Bacillota bacterium
AAGGTCGCGTCCTTCTATGACTACCTTGAGATCATGCCTTCGGGAAACAACGCTTGGCTGGTCAGATCCGGGCGGCTCGCAAGCATCGAAGAGGTGGAGGAGATATCGGTTCGCATATACAGGCTCGGCAAGGAGCTTGGAATCCCTGTTGTGGCCACAGGCGACGTTCACTTCCTCGATCCACAAGACGAGGTCTATCGCAGGATTCTCATGGCGGGCCAGGGCTACGAGGATGCGGACCATCAGGCGCCCTTGTATTTCCGCACAACCGAGGAAATGCTTCGAGAATTCTCATTTCTGGGGCCCGATGCCAGTTATGAGGTGGTTGTAGCTAACACGCGCCAGATTGCTGACGAGGTGGAGGCAGTTCGCCCTGTTCCCGACGAACTTGCTACCCCCGAGATAGAGGGGGCAGATGAAGAGGTAAGGACGCGTGCCCGCGCAAGGGCTCGCGAGCTTTACGGCGAGCCGCTCCCGGAAATCGTCAATGTGCGCCTTGAAAGGGAGCTGGACGCGATCTGCGGAAATGGATACGCCGTAAACTACGATATCGCGGCCAAGCTAGTGCACAAGTCGGTGTCAGACGGGTATCCAGTCGGGTCTAGGGGATCGGTGGGATCTTCTTTGGTGGCATCCATGTGCGGGATAACCGAGGTTAATCCGTTGCCACCGCATTATCTGTGTTCCGAATGCAAGCTGAGCGTCTTCGATCACGGGCATGATGTGGAGTCGGGGTATGATCTGCCGTCTGCCGACTGTCCGCGCTGTGGCGCATCGATGCGAAAGGAAGGACAGAATATTCCCTTCGAAACGTTCCTCGGGTTCGAAGGCGACAAGGTGCCTGATATCGACCTCAACTTCTCAAGCGAGTATCAGTCTACGGTTCACAAGTACGCCGAGGAGATATTCGGAGCTGATCATGTGTTTCGGGCCGGCACGATCGCAACCGTGGCTGAAAAAACGGCATATGGATTTGTGAAGGCGTACTGCGAGTCGAGGGGAATAGTCAAACGCAGTGTGGAAATGGATCGGCTCGCCCTGGGCTGCACAGGCGTGAAACGCACCACTGGGCAGCATCCGGGCGGAATCATGATAGTCCCCGGCAGCCGGGATGTGCACGAGTTTACGCCTGTGCAACGTCCTGCTAACGATAGAGACTCCGACACTATAACTACGCATTTTGATTACAAGAACATACACGAGTGCCTTTTAAAGCTCGATTTGCTGGGCCATGATGACCCGACCATGATTAAGATGCTGGAGGATATGACCGGGGTTGATGCTTCGACAATTCCCATGGACGATCCTGACACTATGAAGATTTTTTCCGGTGTCGAGTCTTTGGGGCTTGATCCCGAGACAAGCGGGTTCGTAATTGGAACCGTTGGCATTCCGGAATTCGGAACGAAATTTGTCAGAGGGATGCTGGAGCAGACGAGGCCTACGACCTTCGGAGAGCTCGTGAGGATAAGTGGACTTTCACATGGGACAGATGTGTGGCTCAACAACGCGCAGGAGTTGATCGAGTCTGGCCAGGCCCGGCTTTCAGAAGTTATCGCGTGCCGCGACGACATAATGAACAGACTCATAAGTGATGGGATTGCGCCTCGAGACGCCTTTAGGATCATGGAGCGGGTAAGAAAGGGCAAGATGCTAGCCGATGGTGACCCGGAGCTCATGCGTGAACACGGGGTGCCGGAATGGTATATCGATTCCTGCAATAAAATAAAGTACATGTTTCCCAAAGCCCATGCAGTGGCGTATGTGATGATGGCGTTCAGGATAGCATGGTTTAAAGTGCACTGGCCCAGGGAATTCTACGCAGCGTATTTCAGCATAAGGGCTTCCGATTTCGACGCGTCCATTGTGGGCATGAGCATGGAAGATATTATCGCCACAAGAAACGCAATAGAGGAGAAGAACGATGCTACATCGAGGGAGAGGAATCTGGCTACCGTACTCGAGGCGGCGCAGGAAGGAATGATGCGAGGTATCCGCTTTTTGCCGGTGCACGTATGTCATTCCGATGCTGCTCGATTCGTCATAGAAGAGGAAGGGCTTCGTCCTCCCCTCATTACCGTGCCTACGCTTGGCGATACTGCGGCTTCCAGCGTTATTGAGGCGAGGAGGGAACGCGTGTTCACCTCGGTTCACGACCTTTGGTCGCGGACGAAGTTGACCAGGACGCACATAGATACGCTGGAAGAAATAGGGGCTACTGCTGGCCTTCCCGAGTCGGATCAGTTGTCCCTTTTCTGAGCGGGGCTAGCCGCGCGGTTGGCGGGTTGGGCGATCTTGCATGGATCTTTGGCGTGTGATATATTGGTATGTGTGAGGATTGTCCTCAGCAGGCATGTGTGATGTGTGGTCAGGGAGAGTGGGTCCGTCCCACTCTTTCATCATGTCTGTCCCCTTGCAGGGCAAAAGCCCTGCGCTTTTACTCATTAGGAGGGAAGGCCAACTATGGATCGTCGGCAAATCGAATCCCGTGCGAATGCTATATCTCAGTCAGCTGCTAACTCCTTAGGGCTCGAGGTAGTCGACACCGAATTTGTGAAGGATTCCGGTACTTGGTATTTGCGTGTTTATATAGAAAAGCCAGGGGGAGTTGGGATAGACGATTGCGCTGATCTGTCTCGACTGGTCGGATCGGAGTTGGACCGTGAGGATTTCATCCCACAAAGCTACATATTGGAGGTATCGTCCTCAGGCGAGAAGCCGATACGTAGAGATGAGGAATACGACAGGTTTGAGGGAAGATGGGCGCTTATAACGACGTATAAGGAAATAGACGGGCGCAAGCGCTTTGAAGGTGTGCTGCGGGGCAACCGTGGCGATTCTGTCTTGATTGAGGTGGATGGCGTTGTTGTACAAGTGCCGCGTTCCAGCATCAACACAGCAAGGCTGGCTGTCCGCCTCGAGGAGGTTTTCGGTGATGACTGAGCGTGAAGGCTTGGAGATAGTCCAGGCTCTCGATGAACTTGAGCGGGAGCGGGGAGTCCCCAAAGCAGTCCTTCTGGAGGCTTTGGAAGCTGCTCTGGTGTCCGCGTTTAAGAGGCATTATGGCTCGTCCCAAAATGTGAGGGTGAATATAGACCCGGAAACAGGACACATTCTCGTGCTTGCGCGGAAAAACGTGGTCGAAGAGGCGGATGATCCAAAGACAGAAATCTCGCTGGAAGAAGCGAGGCAGTTGGATCCAAACTACCAGGTGGGCGACGTAGTGGAGGACGAAGTTACCCCGAAGGAGTTTGGGAGAATCGCTGCTCAGACCGCGAAGCAAGTGGTGGTTCAGCGCATACGCGAGGCGGAACGCGGCGTCATCTATGATGAGTATTCTGAACGCGAGGGGGATGTGGTCACCGGAACAGTGGGCCGTGTGGACGCGCGTAA
>DUWJ01000211.1 GCA_012842765.1 Bacillota bacterium
ATCTCCTCGAGAACGTCCCACACCTCGGGCCTTACGCGCTCCACCATCCGCTTGGCACTCTTTATGTTATGAGCATAGCCCTTGTCGACAAGCCTCTTCATAACAAAAGGCTTGAACAACTCAAGAGCCATCTCCTTGGGCAATCCGCACTGATGCATCTTGAGAGTCGGTCCGACGACAATAACGGATCTGCCCGAGTAGTCGACACGCTTTCCGAGAAGGTTCTGCCTGAACCTTCCCTGCTTGCCCTTGAGCAAGTCTGACATCGACTTCAAGGGCCTGTTGCCAGGTCCTGTAACCGGCCTTCCCCTGCGACCATTGTCGATAAGAGCGTCCACCGCCTCTTGCAGCATCCTTTTTTCGTTGCGAACGATAATGTCGGGCGCCTCCAAGTCCAGAAGCTTCTTCAGCCTGTTGTTCCTGTTTATGACCCGACGATACAGATCATTCAAGTCGCTGGTGGCGAACCTGCCACCGTCCAACTGCACCATTGGGCGCAGATCCGGAGGTATCACAGGAATGACATCGAGTATCATCCATTCAGGCCGGTTTCCGGATTTTCGAAAAGCTTCAGCAACCTCCAACCTGCGTATGGCACGCACACGTTTCTGGCCAGAACTGTTTTCAATATCGTCGCGAAGCTCTTGGACAAGCTCATCCAAATCGATGTCGCGGAGAAGCTCCTGTATCGCCTCGGCTCCCATTCCCGCCTTGAAGAGCTGTCCGTATTTCTCTCTGTATTCACGGTATTCGCTTTCAGTTAATAGCTGTTTCTTCGAAAGCGGCGTATCTCCCGGATCAGTCACGATGTAGGATGCAAAGTAAAGCACTTTCTCCAATGACCTAGGAGACATATCCAGCAAGAGGCCCATTCGGCTCGGAATTCCTTTGAAATACCAAATATGCGAGACCGGGGCAGCCAATTCAATATGGCCCAGCCTCTCGCGACGAACCTTTGCCCGGGTAACCTCCACGCCGCACTTGTCACATACGACGCCTTTGTATCTTATGCGCTTGTATTTGCCGCAATGGCATTCCCAGTCACGCGTGGGGCCAAAGATTTTCTCACAGAAAAGTCCCTCGCGTTCAGGCTTCAGAGTACGATAGTTAATCGTCTCAGGTTTCTTAACCTCACCACTCGACCAGGCCCGGATTTGCTCTGGCGATGCCATTCCTATTCTAATTCGATCAAAATCATTGACGTCCAGCATCCGCCCCTCCCCCTCCTTCGCCCTGGGGCTCCGACCCGTTATCCGCCACCCGCATCCTAATCGGCATCGTAGTCGCTGTCTCCTTCATCCTCGGCGTCAAGCTGATCTTCATCATCACTGTCATCAGGTTCATCCTCGCCATCTTCGTCAAGGGTTTTGCCCACCCTCGTGGACGCCGCCGCGCCACCCGACTCGAGTCGCCCTGACCGATTGCCAATATCGAGGCCCAGCTCTCGTGCGGTGCCTTCGATATCATCGTCGAGCTCGCGAATTTCTATCTCTTCCTCATCCTCTGACAAAACCTTCACATCAAGGCACAGGCTCTGAAGTTCCTTGATGAGCACCTTGAAGGACTCAGGGACACCTGGTTCAGGAACATTGTCGCCCTTTACAATAGCTTCGTAAGTCTTCACCCTGCCTACGATATCGTCCGATTTGACGGTGAGCAACTCTTGGAGGGTATAGGCCGCGCCGTACGCCTCCAA
>DUWJ01000212.1 GCA_012842765.1 Bacillota bacterium
GAGGAGAATGATGCCTACTCCGCACAAAAGAGCACCTGTCCCCGAATAATGCGGCACATTCATCGCAGCCGCCTGTGCAAAGAACGCAATTCCCACTATTACCAGGTAGACCGGCCAGAGCTTCCCCATGCCAATCCTGATCAACCCTATTGCTTTCAGAAAATACATGATCCCGATGCCGAGTATTATGACTCCGACAAAGACATGGCTCCTTTCGCCGCCCGGTCTGAGAGCGTCCCTGATGAACATGGCTCCAACCAAAGCTAAGAGGAGCGGCCAGAAGCTGGCTGCCGGAAATCGCGCCCTTATCCCGAAATTCGACATGAGAAGAAGCGTTCCCAGGATGACCAACGCAATTCCTGCCAGTGTTCTATTGCTCATGACCGTTCCCGCCTCCTTTCACAAAGCGCTCTAAGATGTGCGCCCCGTCACATGCAGATTGCAGCCCCGTTTTCCTAGCCCTATATCCACGTGCCGCGACTGCCCGCAACAATACTAACTGAGCAAGCTTCGAGAAGCATCTAGGCTGCCAAGCAAGATGCAAAAGGAATCACGGCCTTCAGTAGACAGCCAAGATCCGAACTGCAGGCTTAGGATCGCGCAAGAACCTGTCACGACTACTCATGTATTGACTTTTCTTTGCGCCACACCCAAATTCACGTGGGCCGAAGTTCCGATATCAGACGACTGATGGCGCCGAATGCTCCCTCATAACCTGCTCAGATATGAATTGCCCGTCCCATTGCCGCCTCGGCTGCCTCGCAGACCGCCTCAGCCAACGTTGGATGAGCATGTATGGTGCTGGCAATATCCTCTAATGTCAGCTGTCTTGAGACTGCAAGCGCCAGCTCGGCAATGAGGTCAGATGCATGGGGCCCCACAATCTGTCCGCCAATGACTCGGCCAGACCCATCTGAGATGACTTTGACAAAACCATCAGTCTCGCCCATGGCCATTGCCTTGCCAGATGCGACAAACGGGAATTTGCCTACTTTATAGTCAATACAAGCTTCCTGCGCCCCCCGCTCCGACACTCCGACAGCCGCAACCTCCGGCGACGTAAAGATGCAATTGGGGACCGCGAAGTACTCCATATTGCACTTCTCCCCGGCGATATTCGCAGCAACCACCAATCCCTGAGCAGACGCCACATGTGCCAGCTGAGCTTTGTTTGAGACATCCCCAATGGCCCATACGCCCGGCACGTTCGTCCTCATCTTGGAGTCGACTATGATCTCTCCAGCAGGTCCCACGTCGATCCCGACATCAGGAGCACCCACCCCGCCTGTAGACGGACGCCTGCCAATCGACAGAATA
Organism: Bacillota bacterium; assembly: GCA_012842765.1. Lineage (GTDB taxonomy): Bacteria > Bacillota > DTU025 > DTU025 > DTU025 > UBA10085. The sequence continues at coordinate 1,318 of DUWJ01000212.1, forward strand.
GCCTTTTCAGCCCGGAAAACGCTTCCGTCTTCAGTGGTCGCTTCAACCTGCCCGTTCACGATATTGACAGAGGCTATCTTCGTACCGGTATGTATATCGATGCCACGCTTCTTGAAGGATTTGCGAACCACATCGGCAACATCATCGTCGACCATGGGAAGTATGTTTGGCATGATATCGACTAAAGTCACATCGCACCCGAAAGTCCGGAAGATGCTCGCAAATTCGCATCCTATGACTCCCGCCCCTATAATAAGGAGACTCTTCGGAAGAGCCGAAAGCTTGAGGACATCCTCACTAGTAAGCACGTTGACGCCGTCATACCCAAAAATGCGGGGCGTAATAGGTTCTGATCCTGTCGCGATAACGATATTCCTCGCTTCAAGCCGCGATACTGAACCGTCGGGAGCCGCAACCTCAACCGCTCGCGTTCCAGCCAGCGTCCCCACGCCGCTCACGAAATCCACCTTGCGCCTCTTGATAAGGAGATTGACCCCGCCGCGCAATTTGGCGACGACCTTTTCCTTTTTGGCCATAACTCGCGGAAAGTCGACGCCCACTTCAGGAATGACCAGACCCAATTCTGACGCGCGCTGTGCCGAATCCATTACTTCGGCCGTATGGGCCAAGGCTTTAGTTGGAATGCAGCCTCGGTTGAGGCAAGTCCCTCCGAGCTTGTCTTTTTCGACAAGAGCAACAGAAAGGCCGTTCTGCGCCGCTCTGATTGCGCAGACATATCCTCCGGGGCCGCCCCCAATTATCACAACATCGTACATTCCATTAATCCTCCCTAAATCATGGCTGCCGCCATTGGGAAAAATACAGCAGCAGTCCGAGTATAGTTCGCTTTTCCGAGCAGCTGTTCCTGCCACCGGGCCAGTGCGCGTCCGAACGGACTCAGCCCGACGACTCGACTAGAAGGAGTTTGCCCGCAAGTGATGAATACCAAGCATGAATATGCCAGCGCCATTGGGATAGCCGTCAGCTGGGCGCAAGCATTCCTTCAATTGGCGCATAATACTTATCTGGCAGGAGGTGGAGTAATGTCAGAACTGCGCAAGACCCCACTATTCGAGGCCCACGAATCGCTGGGCGGAAAGATAATTGATTTCGGCGGTTGGGCGCTGCCCGTTCAGTACAGTGGCATCTTGGATGAACACCGGGCAGTGCGCGAACGAGCCGGGCTTTTCGATGTGTCGCACATGGGCGAGATACACATAAAGGGCCCCCAGGCTCAGGCCGCAATCGACCACCTGGTCACCAATGATTGTTCCAAAGCCAAAATCCATCAGCTCGTCTACAGCCCTATGTGCTATCCGGATGGCGGGGTAGTGGATGACATTTTGGTCTACAAGCTTTGCGAGGACGATTATTGGCTCGTTGTAAACGCCGCAAATACTGACAAGGACTTCGATTGGGTGAAAAGAAACGTCTCGGGTTATGATGTTACGGTGGAAAACATATCCCCGCAAGTAGCCCAGATAGCAATCCAGGGCCCCGCTGCCCAGAGAATACTACAGAAGACAACGCCTTGCGATCTTTCATCCATCAAGTTCTTCTGGTGCCTGCCCGACGTGGAGATCGCCGGACGCAAGGCCCTCGTATCAAGGACAGGATATACAGGAGAGGATGGATTCGAGATCTACTGTCGGCCTGAGGATGCCCGCCACATTTGGGACACCCTTTTGGCAGAAGGCAAGGATGAGGGCATTGTCCCCGCCGGCCTCGGCGCACGAGACACCCTCAGGTTCGAAGTGGCTCTTCCCCTTTACGGCCATGAGCTATCACCCGAAATCACCCCGCTCGAAGCGGGCCTAGGCTTCTTCGTCAAACTGAAGAAACCCGACTTCATCGGAAAAGACGCCCTGGCCGCTCAGAAGGAAAAAGGGTTGACGCGGAAGATTGTTGGTCTGGAGCTCATGGGTCGCGGAGTGCCGCGCGAAGGCTACGCAGTTATGTCAGACGGCAAACAGGTCGGGTACTTGACGTCAGGCGCATTTTCGCCGACTATGAACAAAGGGCTTGCACTAGCTCTGGTGACTATGGAGTTCACCGAAATCGGCACTGAACTCGACATAGACATAAGAGGGAAAGCGTGCCCGGTAAAAGTGGTAAAGACGCCATTTTATCAGAAGTCTTACAGGAAGGAGTAAGGGGGATATGAGCAGCAAAATGAGATTCACCAGCGACCATGAGTGGGTAGAACTTGAAGGCAACATCGCTACAATCGGTATAACTGAACACGCAGCGGAGGAGCTTGGAGACGTGATATACGTCGAATTGCCCGCAGTCGGAGACACATTCGCCCAGGGCGATAACCTGGCAGTTGCTGAGTCGGTCAAGGCAGCAGCAGACATATTCGCCCCTATCGGCGGAACAGTCACCGAGGTAAATGACGCGCTTGAAGATGAACCCGGTCTCGTGAATGAAGATCCGATGGGCAACGGCTGGATAGTGCGCATCGACGTAGACGATGTGACTGAGCTAGACGACCTAATGGATGAAGAAGAGTATGAGGAGTACCTAAAAGAGGAGGAGCAGTGATGGGCTCGCCGCACAGGTACATTCCAAATACCGACCAAAATGTCGCCGATATGCTGGCCGATATCGGAGTTTCCAGCATAGACGACTTGTTTTCGGTTATTCCGCCTGAATTCAGGCTAACAGAGCCTTTGAGCCTGCCAAAAGCTCTTTCCGAGCCCGAGCTTTCGGCAGAGCTGAACAGGGTCGCTGCCAAGTGTGCCCATTCCATGCAATACACTTCATACCTCGGCGGCGGCCTGTATGAGCACTTCGTGCCCAGTGTAGTCCGGCACATGCTCACTCGTGGGGAGTTCTACACGGCTTACACCCCGTATCAGGCAGAAGTGAGCCAGGGTACGCTCCAGGCGATCTTCGAGTACCAGACGATGATCTGCGAGTTGACCGAGATGGACGTAGCCAACGCATCGCTGTATGATGCCGGAACAGCCGTGGCAGAAGCTGCTGTGATGTCGTGCGGAGCCACCCGCCGCAACAAGGTCGTAGTAAGCAGGGCCATAAACCCCAGATACCGCCAGGTTCTGCGCACATATGCGCACCCCCGCGGCATCGAGATTGTGACCGTTGATTACGACACCCAAAGCGGCGCTACGCCTCCGGAAAGCGTTCCAAAGGACCTTCTGGAAGATGCAGCCTGCTTCATCGTCCAGTCTCCAAATTACTTTGGAATAGTAGAGGACATGGCCGCCCTATCCGAAGCTACGCACCGGTCACGGGCTCTGTTTGTGGCGGTTGTAAACCCGATATCCTTAGGAATCCTGGCCCCGCCCGGAAGCTACGGCGCCGATATAGCCCTAGGAGAAGGGCAGCCACTGGGAAATCCCATCAGTTTCGGCGGACCGCTGCTTGGATTCTTCGCAACCACCTCGAAGCTGATGCGGAAGATGCCGGGACGCCTTGTGGGCCAGACTCATGACGATCAAGGACGTCGCGGTTATGTCCTAACACTGCAAGCACGCGAACAGCACATAAGGCGCGAAAGCGCAACGAGCAACATCTGCTCAAATGAAGCCTTATGCGCCCTTGCAGCTACGATATATCTGAGCCTCATGGGCCCGTCCGGGCTTCGAAAAGTCGCGGAGCTGTGCACTTGGAACGCCCACTACCTCCACGACAAGATAGCCAAAATCCCTGAATACGAATTCCCGTTCGACGGTCCCTTCTTTAACGAATTCGCAGTTCGGGGCAGAAGGCCACCGGCAGAGCGTAACCGCAGACTGCTGGAAAGAGGAATCATCGGCGGCAAGATGATCGAGGCAGATTATCCCGAGCTTTCAGGGTGCACGCTCTGGGCAACAACGGAAACCCGAACCCGCCAAGAGCTCGACACCTTAATCCGGGAACTGGAGGTGCTAGCATGAAAGGCCCGCAGCCGCTAATATTCGAATTGAGCATACCCGGGCGGACCGCGGTCAGCCTTCCGGAGCCGGCAGTTCCGGCCCGTGAACTTGCTGAACTCTTCCCGGAAGAATACCTTCGCAAGGATCCTCCGGCCCTTCCGGAGGTGAGCGAAGTTGACGTTGTGAGACACTTTGTCAATCTCTCGCAGCTCAACCACGCGGTGGATACAGGTTTCTATCCACTCGGTTCGTGTACGATGAAGTATAACCCCAAAGTGAACGAGGACGCCGCGCGAAGGCCAGGCTTTGCAGCAATCCATCCCGATCAGGATGAATCGACGGTTCAGGGAGCTATGGAGCTCTTGTACACCCTCGAAGAATACCTGTGCGAGATATGCGGGATGGACAATTTCACCCTGCAGCCGGCAGCCGGTGCGCACGGCGAGATCACCGGGCTCTTCATCATCAACGCCTATCACGAGTCGCGTAATGACAAGCGGACAAAGGTCTTGGTTCCCGACTCCGCCCACGGCACCAACCCTGCGAGCGCGGCAAGCGCCGGCATGGAGATCGTCCAGGTCAAATCGGACGACAGGGGCAACGTGGATATAGAGGATCTCAAGGCCAAGGCCGGCCCCGATGTTGCAGCATTGATGTTGACCAACCCAAATACCTTAGGCCTCTTTGACGAGCACATCGGAGAGATCGCCGAGATAGTACACGGCGCAGGCGC
>DUWJ01000213.1 GCA_012842765.1 Bacillota bacterium
CGTCGACTGCCTGTCCACGCCGATATTTCCGGACACATGAGAAGCCCAAGAAAATGAAACGAGGGGCTCATCAAGAGCTCACTGCTCCAGACGAGGAACTCTCAGATACTCCTTGACTTTGATTGCGGGATGCGCCTCACATTGAATTGTGCCAGTTTCGCACATTCTCGGCGAACTGGGATTTGCGGATTATGTTGATCAACTCTTCGTTGCTCTTTGTGCGCTGAATCCTGTCAATAAGCAGTTGAGTCATCTCCGTGGAACCAGTTGTGGCCATGGCCTTTCTCAGCAACCACATGGTCTCCAACTCTTCCGCGTCCATCAGAAGCTCCTCTTTTCTCGTTCCCGACTTGTTAATGTCAATAGCTGGAAAGATCCTCTTTTCCGCCAACTTCCGGTCGAGATGCAACTCCATGTTGCCAGTGCCCTTGAACTCCTCGAAGATGACCTCGTCCATTCTGCTGCCAGTGTCTACTAGCGCAGTGGCTATGATTGTAAGGCTGCCGCCTTCTTCGATGTTTCTCGCCGCACCGAAGAACCTCTTGGGGTGATGCAGAGCAGCCGGATCAACGCCTCCCGAGAGTGTTCGTCCTGACGGCGGTTCCTCGAGGTTGTATGCCCGTGCCAACCGCGTGATGGAATCGAGCAACACCAAAACGTCTTTCCCGTGCTCCGTGAGGCGCTTGGCGCGCTCCAGCACCATATCGGCAACGCGCACATGGTTCGAAGAGGGCTGATCGAAAGTTGAGGCCACAACCATGCCGTCAACTGAACGTTCCATATCCGTGACTTCTTCGGGTCGTTCGTCGATGAGCAGAACGAGGAGGGTCAATTCAGGGTGGTTATACGTCAGAGCGTTTGCTATCTTCTTAAGTATCGTAGTTTTACCAGCTTTAGGCGCCGACACGATAAGGCCTCTTTGCCCCTTGCCGATGGGCGCCATGAGGTCTATTAGGCGCGTCGTCACATCCTTAGGATCATGTTCCAGCTTCAGTCGTTCATCAGGATAGACCGGGATGAGGTCCTCGAAATGAGATCTCCGCGCCGCTAATTCGGGATCGAGCCCGTTTACGGCCTCAACGCGGAGAAGCGCAAAATACTTCTCGCCGTCCTTCGGAGGACGGACCTGGCCTGACACCATGTCCCCTTTCCGCAAGCCAAACCTGCGAATCTGCGAAGGAGATATATAGATGTCGTCAGAGGTGGGGGTCATTTTCCCCACGCGCAGAAAGCCGAAGCCTTCTGGGAGCACTTCGAGTATCCCATCTGCCCACAGCGCGCCTTCCTTCTGAATGGCAGCTTTCGTTATCTCGAACGTGAGCTCCTGTTTTCGGAGTTGCGAGTGACCCGGAATCCCCAGCTGCTTTGCGATTTCATGAAGCGCAGGTACGGTCATCTTTTCCAATTCAGCAATATTCATCTGTGTTGCATCTTCCTTTCAGGATATATGCGCTAAAGGCAGAGCCATCCGGCGCGCAGGCTACCGCCGTGCGCTAAGGGAACTTCTATTGAGGCTATTTGATTGGGCATACTATTGGTTTTAGTGATGAGACTTGCTTGAAGCATTAGCTTGATCGCGAAGGTCCTCAACATGTCACAGAGACGCTATTCGCCACAGCAACAACAAAATCCTCCGGCGAAGCAACCTCACTAACCATTATTTCCACAGCACATTCATTCCATGACGACTATAAGCTGCGCTTATCTCGATTTCGAGTATTCCATAGACTTGACAATAAATTCCCGAAACAGCGGGTGGGGCTTGCCGGGCCTCGACTTGAATTCGGGATGGTATTGCGTACCCACAAACCACGGATGATCCATCAACTCGAAAGCTTCGATCATGTCGCCCTCAGGGCTCGTCCCCGAGATCCTCATTCCGTATTCTGACAACACCTGCGCATACTCCCAATTCAACTCGTACCTTTGGCGGTGCCTCTCCTCTACAACGTTCTCACCATAAGCCTTCGCAAGCTTGGAAGCTGGGTCCAACACGCACGGGTATACCCCGAGCCTCATGGTGCCGCCTATGTGCTCGATCTCGCGCTGGTCAGCCATTAGCCGGGCCACAGGGTGCGGAGTATCAGGGTCAAATTCAGTGCTATTGGCGCCCGACAGCCCGCACACATTCCGAGCAAACTCGATGACGGCACACTGCATCCCCATGCAAATGCCGAAGAATGGCACACCATGCTTACGAGCATAGCCTGCGGCCAAGATCTTCCCGCCGACACCGCGAGGCCCAAAGCCTCCTGGCGCAATTATCCCGTCGGCACCACGAAGCGCTTCCTCCGCGACGAGCTCGCTGGAAATGCTCTCTGAGTCCACCCAATTCAGGTCAACCTGCACGCCACAGTCGATTCCCGCATGACGTAAGGCTTCCACCACACTGAGGTAGGCATCGGGGAGCGACACATACTTGCCTACCAGGGCAATGCTGACGGAGTCTGAGAGATTTTTCGATTTCTTCACGAATTCGCGCCAACTGCACATATCGGCTCTGTTTTCAGAACACGGCAGTTCAAGCCTGCGAATGACTATCCTGTCAAGGCCTTCCTGCTCCAATATGAGCGGAACATCGTAGATCGAATCAGCATCGGGATTGAAGATGACTGCCTCCGGCTCAACGTCGCAGAATAGGGCTATCTTGTTCTTGATCTCGGGCGGAAGAATGCGATCGGACCGAGCCACGATAACGTCTGGTTGTATTCCTATGCTCCGCAGTTCTTTCACCGAATGCTGGGTTGGCTTAGTCTTGAACTCGCCTGCACAGGCAATGTATGGCACGAGCGTGACGTGAATGTACATCACATTTTCGCGGCCCGCTTCAGTCCTGAGCTGGCGTGCAGCCTCCAGAAAAGGAAGGCTCTCAATATCACCCACAGTCCCGCCTATTTCCACAATCACGACTTCGGCGCCATCACGGCCCAGACGTGTTACCCTCTCTTTGATCTCGTTGGTAATATGGGGTATTACCTGGACAGTCCCACCAAGGTAGTCTCCACGTCTCTCCTTGGCAAGGACCGCAGAATAGATGCTTCCGGTAGTAACATTATTGTCGCGAGTGACATTGATGTCCATAAATCTTTCGTAGTGGCCAAGATCGAGGTCGGACTCAGCGCCGTCCTCGGTGACAAAGACCTCTCCATGCTGATACGGACTCATTGTGCCGGGGTCTACATTGATGTAGGGATCAAACTTGAGGGCCGCTACCTCGACGCCGCGCGCCTTGAGCAACCTTCCAAGGGATGCTGCAGTAATACCTTTGCCTAGTCCCGATACCACTCCGCCCGTAACAAAAACATACTTGGCCAACTAGCTGCCTCCTCTACCGGATGTCCACTAACCGAGTTCGTATTATATCACTAGGATTTGACTTTCACAACATGGCTGAACTTCTTTGAGTTTTTGTGCTGCGCTTTTTGCCTCGGGTCCAACCATCCGCTAACCCCTCTCAAGCCACAGCCAGCAAGGCTTCGGATGACGAAAGCACGTTCTCCATGAGAAGCATCTCGAGCATAATGCAAGTATTACAAAAGGCGATAACGTTCAATAAGTGAGGAAGACGCTGAACAGGCTGCAAGCAACATGTGTTTCACTACCGATAAGGCAATCACAGGACTAAGTAGACCGCAACAAATCTCTGCCCCTCGAGTTTGTACTGCCGCTGAGGGACTGCTAAGGTCTTTTACTTGTAAATTTGGCCTTCGGTAGAAGCCTAGGGAAGCGCCGTGCGGCGTGGAGCCAGCCAAGGTTCACCGCGGGGGCAAGCAGGTTTTGCAGACCAGTCCAATTTTTAGACATTTGCGATCGCAAAGCGTTCAAAAACTAGACGGTAGCGGTCTAAAACTTAGACACTTGCCTGCGCTCCAAGCCAATATATGGGTATACGCACTCCTGCATAGTCATTTATCCCCGGAAACTGACCCCTTATGCCATTAGCTTCCGGATTATCCCTGCCTAAGATTGCCTCCCGACTTCAAGCGGCTAAAATCTAGACGGGGCCAGTCTAAGACTTAGACACCCGCGCCCGAAAAGCGACTAAATAATAGACACATTCGCTGAAGGCAGGCCCAAGTTGCCCTTTCATATGAGTGTGTTGAATGCATAGACTGCCGGAGCGCTCACACGGATCTCACGGTCGGGAGCGCATACGCGTCGCTTTCGTGGTTGTAAAGAAGACGGTTGCCTGCGAGCGTCGAACCGGGATTTCGATCTACCCTGGCTTTGCCCCCGGGATCATATCCCGGCGCGGCTGAATGCTGCGAGCGTCTATGGCTAAGGCCAAGATGCGTACGTTGTCGATGTACAAATGCGAACCGATTACCGCACTGCGACACAGGTGCAAAGATGTGTCTACGCCTAGCAGACATCATATGGCAGGCTAACCGATAGCGCAACAACTGTCGGAAGTTACCTAGTCGGGTGCCTGAGCTGTCTTTCACCTCAGTCGCACACGATCTGAAGCGCCATAGGTACTGCACATGGACTCATCGCAGGCAGGTCGCTACTTTGCGGCAATTTCTCAGACACGTTATTGCCGGTCTATCAGTCTTTTCGACCATGGGGCAGACAAGGAAATCGGCGCTGCGTCGGACCAAGATACAAAAAACAGGACTCGTCAGCAAAGCTATCCAGCCTCTAGCCACGTCGCAACCGCAAGTAATCAGTCTTTGAACATAGGCTGACCAAGGCCTAGACATTTTCCCTCCCGCCGATCCAATACATAGGCTTATGCGTTTCCGTATAGTTGTCGATTGCCTGAAACCGTCTCAGTATGCCATAGATTCCCTGGTCATCTCTGCCGGCAAAGTGACCGGTTGTGACCACATCGAAAGCTGTGGAACCCATTCTCGCCCTCGATTGCAAAAGCGTGCCGGCGATTTGACGCTCGTTTTTCTTCCGCCACAATCCTGTAGACGGCTACTCGTAGTTGACCAACACCGCAGTCAGTTCTCGCGGGAGTTCTGACGCGCTTATCACGTAAGTCCGGCCGGGAGCTTGCTCAACGTGGGAAATCTGCGACAGGAAGAATTCAGGCCCGTCCAGTTCCATCTTGAGCGCAGGCGTCTGATAGTGCATGGGCACTACGATCTTGGGAGAAAGCTTTCTCACGAACTCAAGAGCTCCATCGCCATCCAGAGTGTATGTCCCACCTACAGGCACGAGCAACACATCAACATCGCCTATCTTGTCCATCGTATCGGCGGAAGGTATGTGCCCCAGATCGCCTGCATGGCAAATGGAGATCCCATCCGTCTCTATAACAAAGACCGTGTTGAGGCCGCGCAACGCCCCAGACTTCGTATCGTGGAACGTCTTTATCCCCCTAATCCGCGCAGTCCCGATGGTCTCGTCGACTTCGCCGGTGAGAACCTTGGGAAGTCCCTTCACAACCTTTACGCAGTTATGGTCGAAATGATCATGGCTCACTGTAACCACGTCGGCTTCAACTGCGGGAAGCTCGTAGCCCACCCTTTCATCGAAAGGATCAGTCAGTATCCTCAGCCCAGCGCCGGTCTGGATCATGAAGCAGGCATGTCCAAACCATGTAATGGCCACCTGACCATCTGAAGACGAATGCCCGTTCACATTAGCCAGTTGGGCCATTTTCTCCACCTCCAATTCTCTTGCAAGTTTTTCTCGTCCACTCATCCTTGCCGCATCGTATCTCTGGAGCGCTCTTACTGTAGCAAGGTTTCGGTAAATCGAAGCAAATCCAGCGTAAAGGGATAAGCCAATTATCATGAAATAGCCTGCAGTCTTGTTGCCGGCCAGGATCCCTATGGTCGGCAAGACACCCGCAGCGAAGAAAACGGCCGCCAACAGTCCCACAGCGAACGTGTACGCTGGGTTATCAAGTATCAGTATCACTGCCCTACGTATCGATTTCCAAACAGTCGTGTCCTGTTCCACTATTATGGGGTAGGCGTACATGAACAGAAGTCCAACAAAGATGCTGAGATATACCCAGACCCCCGACAAGAATCTCATCAAAGAACTGTCCGTCCCAAGAAGCACCTGTATGTCTATCCATAGAATCAGAATGACAGCCGAGTGTATCGCTCCAAGCAAAGCCGCCCTTGTCCAAAACTTCTTGTAACCCTGCCACAGTTCTTTCAATCCTGCGTCTTCGCGATGCGCCGCCAGGTTTCCACAGTACATTATCGCCATGTGAAGTGGAGCAGCAACGACAGCAAAGATTGGAATCGCCCATATTGTGGGGCCAGAAATAAAAACAGTGGTAAATGTGGCAAAGTACCATATCACGCTCATGAGCACTACCATGCCGAGGCGCTCGTAGGCAAGACGAAAACTCTTTTTCAGCACGTTCCAGGCTTCTACAGGCGAGTATCTCTCCATCACGCTACATCCTCTCCGGAGCAGATACTCCCATGATCCCCAGCACGTTTCGGAGCACGATTCTTGCAGCATCAACCAGCGCAAGCCTTGCCCGGGTCTGGGCTTCATCATCACTGATCACTCTGCAGTCAGTGTAGAAGCTGTGGAACAATCCTGCCAGCTCCAAGGCGTACTTTGCAATCCGGCTGGGCGCCCGTTCAAGCGCGGCAGTGAGTACTTCATCTGGAAAGCTCGCCATCTTGCGGACGAGGTCGATCTCGCTTGGGTGAACAAGACACGACACATCTGCCTGCTCCCACTCCGTAGGCTGGATTCCCTCGGCCTCTGCCTGTCTGAAGATGCTGCAGCAGCGCGCATGAGCGTACTGAATGTACCACACCGGATTGTCCGTAGTTTGGGCCTTCGCAAGGTCGAGGTCGAAATCGAGATGCGAAGAGGTGTTTCTCATTATGAAGAAATAACGGGCGGCGTCCTTCGGCACCTCTTCCAGCAGGTCATCCATGGTGATAAACTCGCCCGCGCGCTTGGACATCTTTACAGGTTGCCCGTCTCGCATTAACGTAACTAGTTGAAGAATGAGTACTTCCAAGGTGCCATCTGGATGTCCAAAGGCCTTCAACCCCGCCTGCATTCTACCTTCGTACCCGTGGTGGTCAGGACCGAGTATGTCTATGAGCTTCGTAAAGCCCCGCGCCAGCTTGTCTCTGTGATATGCGAGATCCGGCGCGACATAGGTATATAGGCCGTCGCTTTTGACCAGTACCCGATCCTTGTCGTCGCCATAATCAGATGATCTGAACCAGACTGCGCCATCTTTCTCATAGGTGTATCCCGCTTCCGCCATCTCGCGAACCATATCCTCAACAGCGCCAGTCTGCCTTAGCTTGCGCTCCGAAAACCATCTGTCGAAACGGACCTCGTAGGCCTCGAGCGACCTCCTCTGCCAATCCAGGATGTAGTTGAGCGCGAACTCTTGTAGAAAATGGCGAGCGTCATCCGAATCCATCGCGGAAATTCGATCACCATGTTCCTCCATAGCCTTCCTAGCAACATCCTTGACGTACTCCCCGCGATACCCATCCTCCGGGAAGGGATAATCCACTCCCTCAAGCTCCATGTAACGCGCATATACCGACTCCCCAAGCACCGACACCTGACGGCCCGCGTCATTCACATAGAACTCGCTTGCCGCGCTGTAACCACTTGCGTTAAGTAGCCTGACCAGGGTATCACCTACCGCGGCAGCCCTCGCGTTGACGATGTTAAGCGGCCCCACCGGGTTTGCGCTTACAAATTCCACCAAAATGCGTTCGCCTCGTCCATAGTCGCTGCAACCATACTTCTCATCCCTCGACCTCACCAGGCCGATTGTATCCACAAGCCACTTGGATGAAAGGTGGAAATTGATAAAGCCCGGCCCCGCAATCTCCGCCCTCTCAACATATGAGCTGAACCCTTCTTGCTCCATCTCTTCTACGATCAGCGATGCAATCTCCCGTGGCGCTTTCCTGGCAACGCCCGCAAGGGACAGAGCCATCGGAGTAGCGAACTCCCCGTGTCTGGCATCTTTGGGAACCTCCAGCGCAATGCTGGACAGGTGGTCCAGTACATCCGCGCAAAGGCGATTGGAATCGACCAGTTTACGGATGGCCCCTTCAAGAGATCGCATGATGCTTCCTCGTATGTGTTCCATTATGTTGTCCATTTGTACGTCCTCTCCCTGCCTTCTCCGACCAGTATTCCTCGAAGCGCCGCCAGAATCCTTCCTAGCTCATGCTGGCCATCTGACGCGGCTCTGCCCCAAATTTCAACGAGCTCAAGTTTCAGGCTGCTCCTGAATAGACACCAAACTATATTGTAGACTATATTTGCGCCCATTCAAACATGGTTTGCAGACCAGAAGAATTGAACGTTCATTAATGCGAGCTAGGAAGCGCACGAGGAAGCCTCACAAAGTATGTACGTTTGGAGCTGAGATCTCTCAAAAACCCGATTTACAGGAGATTAGCTCACCTGATAGCTGCCATATCGGTCAGCGCGTGCCTACTATAAGGCATACGGTTCTCCTGTAGCCGAAACGAGAAGCGTGCTCACAAGCCGGTGCACTACCTAGGCACGGTGACCGATGAGAAGACCCAAGATATTCGAAATTCCCTTCAAAGCACGAAAAATCCCAGCTACATTTTGGTTGACCCCTCCACGATCTCCGCTAAAAACGGCTATGAATTCCCGCACCTCATGGTGCTGCACTCTCCGTTGCTCTCCACCAGTTGCCAGGCAGAATACGATATGCAGAGCTTCTCGTTTTAAATAGAGCGGTTGATCCGAAAAGGAAAGCAGGACTGTTTGAATGGGCCTGCACCACGGAATGCCCTGCATGCTCAATGCAGATCGTTCTACAAAACCATAGCCGCTGAGCGCGAGCGACGTGTTCAACCCTGAGCTCTGTGTGACGCAGAAGCATGACAAAGGTAATAAAAACGCTTTCCCGCCTCAAGCTCGCACAGATATTCGGCCCTGCCTTTGATGAGATGCTCATTACAAGCAATATAGCAGAGGGCGACAAGCCCTCGCAGATAAAAGCCTTTAGGGTACGACTGGTTCCACGCCCTAAAAGCTTGTCATGGGCTCTATGTTTGTGCACAAATGTGCCGGA